>NZ_JAVJSQ010000012.1 GCF_040219335.1 Gimesia sp.
GCAGTTTCCGCGATCAGGCGGACTTCTGTGACGGCGAGAATGACATCGTCTGTGATCGTCCGCCCCGCAGCGAAGGAAACGGCTACTACTATTAAGCGATCGCGGAACAGCAGTTCTGCTCACAGATAATGTTTCCTCAACGGGAAGCAGGCATGCATCGAGGCGGAGGTCTCCACCTCAGGCACCCTGATCAGCGAATCTGGTCAGGGTGCTTTTTTAATGCGCGGCTCAGAAGCGTTTATTTGGGAAAGAAGTCAGTCAGGTTGACGACGGTTTCCGTACGCGCCGAGTAGTCCAGCGCGTTGAGTACCCGCTGGGTGTTGATCCCCAGGTCGGGCCACTGCTGCTCCAGTCGTCCCGAACGGATAATGTCGCAGAAATGGTTGATCATGCACGTTTCCTGCAGGGGATTAGCCGTTTCGTGTCGGGTACGGTTTCCCTGCGAGTCTTTGACTTCATAGGCGGGTTTGGTGTTTTCCCAGGGGCGGGTGAAGTCATCACAGATCAGTGAGGCTTTTGTGCCGGCCAGTTCAAACCACTTCCGCATGTTGACATCAAAACCACAATCAAAGGATGCGATGCGATCTTTGCTGAACCACATGATTCCGGAGAAATTATAATCAACGTCATTATAAGGTCGTGCGGTGCCGAAGACTTTGGTGGGCAGTTCATTGAAAGCCCAGAGGGCGACTCCAATACAGTACCACCCCAGGTCACCTAAGGAACCGCCTCCCAGATCGCGCTGCAGGCGGAGATCTCCCTCGGGGACGGTATCCCAGTTGAAGGTAAAAGCGGAAGTGATCCTGCGGTGTTCGCCCAGCGCGTCGCTGCGAATCAGTTCGAGCATCTCATGCGCACGGGGATGGTGATACCACATCACGCCGTCCATCAGCTGAACTTCGTTTTCCAGACAGACGCGTCGCATTTCGCGCGCCTGGTTCACATTCAGCGCCAGGGGCTTTTCACATAATACGTGTTTGCCCGCGCGGGCGGCGCGAACGGTCCACTCGCCATGCAGTGCCGGAGGGAGCGGGATGTAGACGGCATCGATGTCGGGATCGTGGATCAATGCATCATAGCTGGCAACGCTGCGTTTGACGTGATGCTTTTCTGCCCAGTCGGCAGCGCGGGTGGCGTCGCGGCTGGCGATGCAGGTCAGTTCGGCATTCTCTGCCTGGTGAATAGCAATGCTGATCTTCTCGGCAATACGGGCTGTCCCCAGGATGCCCCAGCGCACAGTCCGGTTTGAGTCTTTCATAGTCGGCGGTCCAATGAATCCAAGTAGTAAGATTTATGAAAAAAAAATTGAAATCTTCAAACCAAGTCGTTATCGTTGAGGCTGAGCAGCTTTTTCTTTTATTTCATTTCTTTTCTATCTTTCGATGCCTGAGAAAGTTTTGCTCAATATCACAGAGTTTTTGAACTCTGTAAAGTGTTCGTCGTTCAGTTTACCTGTCAGTTTTCGTATCGCGCTCCAGATAACATCTCTATTTTGACGCTCAAAGAAGTGGACACGTTTCTTGTGTGCATTTCGTTGTACATATGCCTGCTAGCGATAGGCTAGCATTGAACACTATTCCGGGTTCAGGCGGGCAGAATCTGGTAGACAGGAGTTAAAATGACCAAACGGATACAGATGTTAGCAATTGCCTGCGCCTTACTGACCATCGGTGGCGCCACGGCCCCCTCGTTGGAAGGAACACCACGGCGAGATATCATCACGAAACTCTCACTCAGTAAAGATGCACCCCAGGTTGAGCTGTTTGAGGGGCTGAAGAAACAGACCCTGTCGGCACGGGTCTATCCCATCAGCGCCTACAATTCCTCGGTCTTCATCACTAACAAGACTTCCGAACCACTGACGGTCAAGGTACCTCCCGCGGTTTCTTCCGTACACATTCTGGCGCAGGCTGGTCCGGGACAACAACCGGGACTCGGTCAGGGATTGTTACAGGACCTGCAGGGACTCAATCAACCGATGACGGGAGATTCCCAGGCGGTCGGTGGCAATCTGGCACCGATGAGTAACAATCAGAATTTGGATTTCCAGGGCTTCTTTACCATTCCGCCAGAAAAGACCGTTCGCCTGCGTCTGCGTTCTGTCTGCCTGGAGCATGGGAAGCCGTGCCCTTCCAGCAGAAAAACATATGAGCTGCGGCCCATCGAATCACAGGTGGAGGACAAGGCGCTGGTGCTTCTGCTCAAGAAATTCAATCCGCGCCGCGACGACTGGGAAATGATGCAGGCCATCGCCTGGCACCTCTCCAGCCACCTGGACTGGCAGGACCTTGCCAGCAAAAGGAAACACAAAATCGTGGGCGGCGGCGTACCTTACTTCAAACCGGAGCAACTCATCGCTGCACGCAAAGTCGTGGAAGTGGCCCGTACCGAAGTCCATCGCCAGACAGTGGCAGAACGTAATCCATTTTCGGATCAGGAAACGAAATCAACTCAGTAAGCAACTCTGAGCCGCGTTCGAGGCGAGCGACGCTGAATCTCACCCGTTAAAAAAAGAAAGGGGCAGTCAACGAAAGACTGCCCCTTTTGTTTTTGTTGTCTCAAATGTCAGTTGTTGTTTAACGTGACAGTGGTTTGAACTGAATCCGGTGCGGGGAGTCGGCTTCAGCTCCCAGCTCTTCGTGTCGCCGTGCTTCGTACATTTTGTAGTTGCCTTCAAAGAAGCGGACTTTACTCTCACCTTCAAAAGCAATGATGTGTGTCGCCAGACGATCGAGGAACCAGCGGTCGTGGCTGACCACCAGTGCACAACCACTGAAGTGCTCGAGCCCTTCTTCCAGAGAACGCAGGGTATCTACGTCGAGGTCGTTGGTCGGTTCGTCCAGCAGCAACAGGTTACCACCCGAGCGAAGCAGTTTCGCCATGTGCACGCGGTTACGTTCCCCGCCGGAGAGTTCGCCGACCAGTTTCTGCTGGTCGGGTCCCTTGAAGTTGAATCGGCCGACATAAGTGCGGGAATGCACGCTCGATTTACCGACGACCAGGTGATCGTGTCCCTGGGAGATTTCTTCGTAAACGGTTTTCTTGGGATCGAGGGCATCGCGACTCTGGTCGACGTAAGAGAGTTCAACCGATTCGCCGATTTCGAGTGTGCCGCTGTCCGGCTCTTCGAGTCCCATGATCATTTTGAAGAGCGTCGTTTTACCGGCTCCGTTCGGACCAATCACGCCGACAATACCACCGGGGGGGAGTTCGAAGGTGAAATTCTCAAACAGCAGTTTGTCGCCGAAACCTTTGGTGAGGTTTTCTGCCACGAGTACCTTGCTGCCCAGCGACCGGGAAACCGGAATCTGAATATCGGAAGCATCGTCGCGATTTTCGTATTCTTCCGCAGCCAGTTCCTGATAGCGTTGCACACGGGCTTTGTTTTTCGAAGCCTGTGCTTTGGGTGACATGCGGACCCACTCGAGTTCGCGTTTGAGGAACTTCTGCCGTTTCGATTCCTGTTTTTCTTCGACTTTCAGACGTGCCTGTTTCTGCTCCAGCCAGGAAGAGTAGTTCCCTTCGAAAGGCAGACCACGGCCCCGTTCCAGTTCCAGAATCCAGCCGGCGACGTTATCGAGGAAGTATCGGTCGTGGGTAATCGCCACAACGGTTCCCTGGAAGTCATGCAGGTAACGTTCCAGCCAGGCTACCGATTCGGCGTCGAGGTGGTTGGTCGGTTCGTCCAGCAGCAGCAGGTCAGGGTTCTGCAGCAGGATTTTACAGAGGGCAACACGCCGCTGCTCACCCCCGGACAGACTGCCGATGATGGCGTCTCCCGGAGGAACACGCATGGCGTCCATGGCGATTTCCAGCGTACGATCCAGTTCCCAGAGGTTGGCTGCATCGATCTGGTCCTGCAGCGTCGCCTGTTCTTCGATCAGCTTTTCCATCTCTTCGGGAGAAGGATCTTCGGCGAACTTCATGTTGACTTCGTTATAGCGGTCGAGGATCGCCTGGGATTCAGCCACCGCTTCGGCGATACATTCTTCCACTGTCTGTTTCGGATCCAGATCCGGTTCCTGCTTGAAGTAACCGATCTTGATGCCTTTGGCAGGGCGGACATCCCCCTGGAAGCTGGTGTCTTCCCCCGACATGATTTTCAGCAGGGTACTTTTACCAGCACCGTTGACCCCCAGAACACCAATTTTTGCGCCAGGGAAGAATGAGAGCCAAATGTCTTTCAGAATCTCTTTCTGTTCAAAGACTTTGGTAACGCCTTCCAGTTGCATGATGTATTGTTGTGCCATGTCTCCGTCTCTTGCCCTGTGGGACTTCTGCTAACAGTGACCAATGAAAATAGTGAGAACGCATTTGTGAGAATCAGGACCGCTTTCCTCGGTGGAAAACCGGTCTGCCACACGCGAGATACCATAGCTGGACCAGGTTCGCAAGTCACTCGAAACAGGGGCTGACTTGCGAAATATTCAAAAAACACTGCTGCGGAAGCGATTTTTTGAAAACGGGAAAGGGAATTCGGGAAAGTCGGATGACCTGGAACAGGTCATTTTGGGAGAGACTGGAAAACAGCCGCCTGTCAGTCTCGCGGTGGGTTCACGGGCTATTATTACCGTTCATTTTACCGGGTGAAGCCCCCATTTATCCGAATTTTGATTGAAAATCGGCGTCGATCACTCGCTGGCAGCGGATTTCGGGGGCTGTTTTCGTTTCAGGACAATGAAATACCCGTCGGTCTTGTCCGGCAACAGTTCCCATTCCTCAGGGTGATCGCGATATTCGGGGATCTGATCTGGGGTTTTGATCTCGCTGTAAGGGTGCTGGGTGTCGATGACGATATAGTCGGTGTCTTCCGGAACCCCTGCTTCGTAGTCGTTTACTTTCCGCCGGTAGTTACTGTAATCGTATGAGCGGGCATGGTGGGTATAGCGGGGATGTACGAAATCGGTCGAGGCGACTCTGCTCTCCGGGGGAATCAGATCTGCGATTTTTTCGAACTGACGCGACCGCTCTCCGGGGACGTACAGCCGTCCCCAGTACCAGTTGGAACCAGAGTCCCAGAAGACCAGGCCCGCGGGACCCAGGCTGAAAAAGAGTCCGGTTGCCAGGGAGGAACTCCAGAGGAAATGCGTGGCCCAGGTCTGTGTCTGTGTCAGGGTTGCGGGTTCCAATTTCCAGCGACGCAGCACCGTCGTGACATTGCCGATTCCATAAGCGGCAGCCCAGCAGAGAATGGGGACGATGGGAGCATGGAAATGGTGTCGCGGATCGTGGGCCAGTTCGTTCAGACAGAGTAGTCCGAACAGAGGCAGCCCCACCAGCAGGCGACCCGGTGAGAACAGGGGCAGCAGGCCGAGGGGGACGAGTAGTGCCAGGGCATAGATGAATGTGTCGGGTTGGATCAGTTCGCCCAGCAGCAGTCCCGGATTGAACAGAATGTTGCTGACGACTTCGCCCAGGGAATTGCCGAATTTCTGAAAGTAACCCACGTAATGCACCTGTGTGCCGCCGCGGAACCAGGGGATCAGAACTTTCACAACCAGTGCCAGATAAACGACGGCAAACACTGACAGACCGATGCCTGGGGCGATGCTTTTCAGCAGCACGGATTTCTGTGCTTTCGATGCCGGTTTATTTTCCTGAAACGCGCGCCAGGCGATCCAGAGCCCCAAAGGTCCCAGAATAATCGCATAGTCTTCCTTGGCAGCCAGGCAGAGCAGCAGCAGGACGATTGCGGATTTCCAGCGCTTCCGTTCGATCGCTTCCAGGGCGAACAGCAGCAGGGGAACGCCGAAGGAGATCGGTCGGAATGTTTTGAGATCGATGGCGATATCCAGAAACTGCAGGGGGAAGTAACAGAGGTAGGCTGCGACGATCGCTGTGCCCGCCGTTTTAAAACCGCTGTGTCGCGTCGCCATGCGGTACAGGGGGATCGCACCGCAAGCCAGGGCTACGGTTTCACTCAGTTCCAGCAGCAGGTGGGACGGCCAGATCAGGTACAGCGGCGAGAGCAGCAGGTGAATGAATTGAATATGTTCTCCCCAGAACAGCCCCTGATCCAGGTAACTGCGAAACCCTTTTCCGTGCAGGACATTCCAGAGATGCTCTTCATACATGGCTGAATCGCCGTGGGGAATCAGCAGGCCCTGGTAAAGCCGCCAGTTCATCCAGGTGAAGATCAATACGAAAACGCCCATCAGCAGCCAGACGCTAACGGGCAGGGAGGACTTTGGTTCTGTGGAAAGTTCTTCGGGCGAAGCTTCACTCTGGGAAGCGGGAAACAGCAGCGTCACCAATGTGGCCAGCCAGCCCGCCATCGTAATCGCGAACCAGAACTGCGAGGTTGCCAGCAGCAGACCTTCGCCGCTGCTCCAGCCAATGATAAACAATAGAATTCTGAGCAACTCCCAGACGCCGGGCAGAAACCACCAGCGATAACCCAGGCAGCCCCAGTCCGTCAGCGCAGCAGCGAACGCAGACTTCTGCAGGCGGGAAATCAGGAAGCCCCCCGCCAGCCAGGTCAGTGCTGCGGTGAGGAGCAGGTATCCCATCAGTGGAAAAAAGGGAATACCAACCGTCTGTGTGGCCGGATCGAGCGTCGCGTCCCAGCTTGAGAGCAGTGCTTCCCAGAGTGGAACGCTGACATACATCCCGGCCAGGTCCTGACTGCTGAAGATCGTCTGCAGGGCGAGTGTCACCGCACCGGGGCCCAGTAGCACGCAGAGCAGCGCGTAAGTAAATCGGCGGCTGTCGATTGCGGGAGGAGTAGGGGCGCTGTGATTCATGAATTTGGAGCAGACTGTCTGGGTATGTTCTAACTGGCTTGCGACGATTCAGGCAGCGCTGTTGAATGCTGCTCTGACAAATTTGGGAGATGCTGGCGGAAAAGAATCCGGTTTGGGTGAAAAAAAACAGGACGTTGTTACAATGAACTCTGAATCCCCTCTATCTCACTATTCTAAATGGTTTTCTTTCAGCAGGGAAGCATTACAGGTTTGACCATGAAACATTCTAACGAACAGATGCGCGTGTACTGCGCAGGTCCTCTGTTTAATCGGACCGAGCGGGACGAGATGACAGAGATTGCAGATCTCTTAACCAAAACCGGCTATACCGTCTACCTGCCTCATCGCGACGGGATGGAATTTCGACTGATCCTGGATGTGCTGGTCGAACGCAACTGGGATGCACCGACGGCTGCTCAGTTTCTGCATGAAGCCATTTTCTCGCTGGATGTCTACCAGCTGGTTGTGGAATGCGAGGCGATGGTCTGGAATCTCAACGGACGCGTTCCCGATGAAGGCGCTGTTTCCGAAGCCGCCATGGCCTGGATGCTGGGCAAGCCGCTGATCGCTTATAAAGATGATGTCCGCTCGCTGATCCAGGGACGCTATAATCCGCTACTGGTAGGCCTGGTCGAATTTGAATCGGTCGATGAAATCGAACAGATTCCGCATGCTCTCTCCACGGCGATCCTGAATCATGATCTGCGTCCTCCTTTGGAAGTGGACGCGTTGCCTGCCAAGGTTCAGAAAGCAGTGCAGGCCGGCCAGGTACTGTGGAAGGCCATGTGTTCCGAAGGGGCGCAGGAAGATAACGAAATGATCGCCTCTGTCGTCGAGGAGTTGTTTGCGCCGAACGATCGTTCTTCGCTGCTCGCCTGAAAGGCTCACGAAATCGTAAAACGGAATTGACGTTTCATGAACCACCCGTATGTCGAGATTCCTGAACTCTCCAACCTGCAGTCAGGCAGTGGCCTGGTGCGGATTCCCTATCAGCAGGACGTGCCTTTTACCAGTCGCGTCCGGGCGCTGGTCGATACGCCCGAGTTCCGGCGGCTGTCGCACATCACCCAACTGGGGTTCACGGCGCTTGTTTATCCCGGTGCTACACACACGCGTTTCGAACACGCGCTGGGTGTTTATCAGAATGCACTGCAGTATCTCTGGCAACTGGGACGGGATGAACGTTTCGCGGCGACCGTTGACGAGCATACGGCGGAAGTGCTGATTGCAGCGGCCCTGCTGCACGACCTGGGACACTGGCCGTTCTGTCATCTGATTGAGGATATGTCACTGGAAGGCATTCCCCGGCACGAGCAGTTTGCCAGGGAGTTTCTCTCGGAAGGGCACGAACTGCCTAAGATCCTGCGGGAAGAGTGGGGCATTGAACCTTCGGAAGTGCTGGATATTCTGGTGCCCAGTTCGGATACGCCCCGCATGCGTCTGGTGCGTTCGATCCTTTCCGGCCCGATTGACATCGACAAGATGGACTACCTCGATCGCGACAGTCTCCACGCCGGCGTGCCTTATGGTCGGAACTACGATAAAAAACGACTGATCCAGTCGTTGATGGTTAACGAGTGCGGTGATGGACTGGCGATTGGTTCCAAGGGCAAAACGGCAGCCGAGTTGATGGTATTTGCCCGTTATGTGATGTTCAGCGAAGTCTACTGGCATCACGCGGTTCGTGCGGCGAGTACGATGTTTGCCCGCGCGTTTTATCACCTCTATCCCAGGCTGGATCTTGCGGAATATTTCCAGCTCACCGAGTCCGATTCCATTTCTGTACTCCGCAAGGAAGCCCAGGGGACTGACTGCGAACGTCTCGTCGAAGGCATTTTCAGTAACAAACGTGTGCTCTATAAACGGGTGGCTGAATTCAGTTTCTATGAGTCGTCTGAAGTCTTCGAACTGATTGCGCATCGACCGGTCTCTTCGCTGGTCCACTGGAGCGAACAACTGGCAGCGCGCCTTACACAGCGGTTAAAGCAGCAGGTCGATGCGACCGACGTTCTGATCGACGCACCCCCCACGCATCGGGAAGTGGAATTCAACGTGGAGATCTATTCGCCGCGCGAAGCACAATATCAGCCGCTGCACGTCGTCTCTCCTGTGGTGGATACGCTGGCACGCAAGCAGTTTGATGATTTCGTCAAACGGGTGCGCGTCTTTGCGCATCCCCGGATTGCGACAGAATGTAAAACGATGAACGATTTCAAATCGTTGCTGGTCGCCGCCGTCAGGGAAAACGGTTGAACGGCCTGAAAAGGGCTGTTAATCCGTCTCGTGGTTGTTAGAATCAGGAGAGTCTGTCTCTTTAGTTTGACTCACTCTGCTTCCCTGGTACTAATCATGCCTCTGTTATCGAAGACCACTGGATTTCGCTTTTCTGTGTCATGTTGCCTGCTCGCACTGCTGCTGTCCAGTTGTGGCGACGGTGGAGGCAAGGTGGGGAGCTTTACTGAAGGGGACAAATCCAGGTCAACTTCCTCGGCTCGTTCCAATATGCGGGCACCGCAGTTAAAGCCTCGTAAAGTGGAACCGCAGCCGTCCCGCCCTGCACAGCCAGCGGAACTGGAGGGAGATCCGGAGGATCATTTTGAAGTAGTCGATTACCTGCATAATTACCAGATTCAGAAGCCCGATCCCAATCGCGCCCGCGGAGAAGAGTTTGCGGTGGTGCCCCCTGCCGCACCGGGATTGAATGCCTCCACATTTAATGTCATTCAGCCAGAGGCGACGGGGGAGGCAACCCAGCCCAATTCTGCATTCAAACTTCCCAAAGGGTTCACGGCATTAACAGAGTATGGCTATTCTGCAGAAGGCTTACCCCGGCGGATTCGCTGTGAACGCGATTATTCCGAGATGGCGCTGGTCCCTGCCGGCGTTTCGATTCAGGGAGTCGAATCCGGCGATCCGAATGCACAACCACAGTTTTCGATTTTTCAGAATGCCTTTTATATCGATCTGCACGAAGTCACACTCGAACAATATCGCCGCTGGCGTTCGGAAATGATCGCCGCGAAAGGCAAAATTCCCGAACCAGCGGGCAATGATCAGGCGGAAGGAAACTTCCCGGCGATGGGAATCGCGTATACCGACGCCATCAACTACGCGCGAACCATGGGCAAGCAGTTGCCCCTGGAAACGCAGTGGGAGAAAGCCGCGCGGGGCGAACTGGGCTTCCAGTATCCCTGGGGCGACGGTCGCCCGCTCTGGCACAAAAATCGCCAGCCCGGACAAATTGATCCGGTGAAAAGTTTTCCGGGAGACAAGAGTCCCTACGGAGTTTACGACATGGCGGGCAACGCCCGGGAATGGTGCGATGACTGGTATTCTCCCGATGCCTACAAAGCGGCGCTGGCCCGCTCCGATGCCGGCGTCGTCCGCGACTGGACCGGTCCCAAACTCCCCGTTGTATCGGGGGAACGAGTGGCCCGTGGCGCGAAAGATTCCTGGAAAGCCTGGAAACGGGCCGGGGAAAACATGCGGACGCCCGGCCCGGACGTCGGTTTTCGCTGTGTCTTGAACCTCACTCCGGCAGGCCAGCAGCCTGACAAAAACGCCCGCCCCGCGAACGCGTTTTAATTCTTTTACGCAGTCTCTCCCGCCTGAAACTGTTCAGGGCACTGATTGATGCCCTTGAGGTCCACTTTGAGTTTCCCGCTTTACCTCGCATTTTTCGCTTGATTTCAGCAGCAATCGGTCTAAAGCCCTTGTATACCAGCGATTCGCTATTGCGACAGGGTATGCCTGAATATTATAACAGGGCTAATAATTAGCCTGGCTAATCAATCAGGGGCGTTCACTCCGAAGGAGGTGCTGATGTTGCAATACGATTTTGAAGAGAGCATCGGTTACTGGATTACGATGACTTCGCATTCCTATCAGGATGCGTTGAATCAGGAATTGATTCCCTACGGGATCACCTTCCGACAGTTTCAGGTGATTGGCTGGCTGGTTTATGCAGGTCCCCTGTCGCAGGTGGAACTCGCCGAGCGAATGATGATCGAACCTCCGACTCTCGTGCGGATTCTGGATCGGATGGAACGCGATCAGTGGATCAAACGCGAAAGTGATCCGGAAGACCGGCGGCGAAAAGTTCTGCAAGTCCTGCCGGAAGCGAAACCGATCTGGTCCAAGATGGTTTCCTGTCTGAAGCGGCTCCGAAAGAAAGCAACCAAAGGCATGACTGCCGAGCAGGTGGAGACACTGAAATCCCTGCTGATGCAGGTCCAGGAAAATCTGGGGGTCAAGCTCCCGGAGTTTGAGGCGGTCTGAAACAAGATTCAGGATGAAGCTGACTACTTACGACTACTTGATATGACGTTGAGGAAGTTTATGAGATTTGCAACCGTTAAAGTCGCAGCACTCGCTGTGTTAATCATTAATGCACAGACTGTCTGTGCCCAGCGGGGGCCGGCCCCTGTTGCGGTGGCAGAAGTCGTCCAGAAGGATGTTGCTTCGGGACAGACGTTTGTCGGAACGGTGCTCCCTATTAAACGCAGTGTGATCGGTAGTGCCGTCGGCGGTCGTGTGGCTGAGTTCCCTGTGAACGAAGGGGATTTTGTCAAAGCGAAACAACCGCTGGCCCAGCTGTTAACGAATACCATCAAGCTGGAAGTGGCTGCGGAGCAGGCAGAGCTGCAACTGCGGAAGCACGAACTGGAAGAGATGGAGAACGGTTCGCGTCCGGATGAAATCAAACGGGCCCGCGCACTGATGCAGGCGGCCAGGGCAGAGAGTGAATACCAGACGAAACGCCGTAAACGTCTGGAATCTTTGTATGCCCGTAAAGCAGTCAACGATGATGACATTCAGCAGGTTGTTTCCGAATCGATTCGTGCTGACGAAATGTTCGAAGAAGCACAGTCCGCCTATCAACTGGCTGTCGAGGGGCCTCGCAAAGAGAAAATTAATCAGGCTCGGGCTCGCGTAGCCATGCAGCAGGCGCTTGTTGACGAACTCGAAAGTAAAGTGGTCAAACACACGATCATTACTCCCTTCGATGGATACGTGGTCGCCGAACATACTGAAGTCGGTCAGTGGGTGAACTCTGGCGAACTTGTGGCTGAAGTCATCGCCCTGGATCAGGTCGATGTCAGTGTGCAGGTGCTGGAAAATCACGTCCCCCACGTGCGGCTGGGAATGGAAGTCCGGGTGGAAGTCCCCGCGATTCCCAACCAGGTCTTTACGGGAAAAGTTGCCTTAATCGTACCGCAGGCCGATGTCCGTGCCCGTACGTTTCCCGTCAAAGTCCGTCTGAAAAATACAATTACTAAAGATGGCGGTCCCCTGTTGAAATCAGGGATGCTGGCCCGTGCGGTTCTGCCTACCGGACCTCAGCAGTCAGCGCTGCTGGTTTCCAAGGATGCCCTGGTATTGGGCGGCCCGACACCAATGGTCTATGTCGTCGATCCTGCTGCAGATAATAAAAAGCAGGGCAAAGCCCGGGCAGTGCCGGTGCAGGTTGGGGTGGCACAAGGTCGCCTGATACAGGTTAAGGGAGATCTGAAGCCGGGTCAGCAGGTTGTGATCCGTGGTAACGAGCGTCTGCGACCCGGACAGGACGTGGTGATTTCTGAAGTTCTGTCTCCCGATGCAGAACCCAAGTCCAAAGCTATCGACATCAAGGGTTAATGAGGAACCATCATGAATTTGATTACAGCCATTGTCCATAATCCGGTCAAAGTGACCGTTGGTGTGCTGCTGACGGTCCTCTTCGGTCTGGTCGCTCTGACTCGTATGCCGATGCAGCTGACCCCCGAAGTTCAGCGCCCCACCATCACTGTCGAAACACGCTGGCCCGGTGCCAGTCCCCAGGAAGTCGAACGCGAAATTGTGCTGGAACAGGAAGAACAGCTCAAGAGTGTGGAAGGCATCACCAAATTGAGTTCGGAAAGTGCCGACTCCAAGGGAACCATTACACTGGAATTCCTGGTCGGTACCAACATGGATGAAGCCCTGCTTAAGGTCAACTCACGCCTGCAGCAGGTTCCCGAATACCCGGAAGACGCCGATCAGCCCATCATCAGTACTGCGAACGCTGCGGACCGTCCGATTGCCTGGTTCATTCTCAGCAGCCGTCTACCGTCTGAAGAGAAAATTGTTGCGTTTGGAGATAAGCATCCGGAACTCAAAGACCGTCTGGAAGTGATTCGAAAAACTCCCAATCCCGGACTGGCGATGTTGCGCCTGCGAATGCTGGCTGATGAATATCCTGATGTCCGCGGAGAAATTCTGCCCAAGGAAGATATCGAAGTCACCAAGCTGCGGCGTTTTGCGGAAGATGAAATCGAAGCCCGCTTCGAACGTGTGGCCGGCGTTTCCCAGTCAAACGTGCTGGGAGGTCTGGAAGATGAACTGCAGGTGGTTGTCGACTCCGAACAACTCGCCGCCCGCCAGTTGACGATCGCCGATGTGCGTCGCGTGTTGCGCGGCCAGAATGAAGATACTTCTGCCGGTGATTTCTGGGAAGGTAAACGCCGCTGGGTAGTGCGTACTCTGGGGCAGTTCCGCAATATTGAAGAAGTAGAAAATCAGCTGCTGGCGGTCCGCGATGGCGCGCCGGTGTATGTACGGGACGTTGCTGAAGTCCGCCTGGGTTACAAAAAACCGGATGGTCTGGTACGTCGCTTCGGCGAATCGAGTATCGCGGTGAACTGTATCCGCGAAACCGGCGCCAACGTGCTGGATATTATGAATGGACTCCGCGAAGCCGCCAAAGAGATTGACGAAACAATTCTCAAAGCCCGTGGCTTACAGCTGGTGCAGGTTTATGATGAAACCGACTATATCTATTCCTCAGTTGACCTGGTAAAGAACAATATCTTCATCGGTGGTGCTTTGACGATGATCGTTCTGATGTCGTTCCTGCACCTCGGGATTCGCACCCTGATTGTGGTGCCGTTTATTATTCTGTCAGCCGTCGCGGCTGCCTATATCTCCCCCTGGTTCTTCGCAGTCTGTCTGGCGCTGATCATTGGGGCCGGCTTCTGGTTTGCTCGCGGGGCCCTGGTGGTCGGTCTGGCGATTCCCACCAGTATTATCGGCACCTTCCTGATTCTAGGGCTGATGGGACGTTCGTTGAACGTGATCAGTCTGGCCGGTCTGGCGTTCGCGGTCGGGATGCTCGTGGATAATGCGGTGGTGGTTCTGGAAAATATTTTCCGCAGATACTCTTTGGGTGAGTCTCCGTTCCGAGCAGCCATCAAAGGGACCCAGGAAGTCTGGGGGGCGGTTCTGGCTTCCACTCTGACCACAATCGCCGTCTTCCTGCCGGTGGTCTTTATCCAGGAAGAAGCCGGTCAGCTGTTCCAGGATATTGCCCTGGCGATCAGTGCCGCGGTAGGACTCTCGCTGCTGGTCTCGATGACATTAATTTCCACTGCCTCGGCCCGTCTGTTACACAAACGGGAGGGACAGGACATTGAGGATATGCGGGTCGTCGACAATCCCGAGCCTGAGGAACCTCAGAGAAAAGGCCGCTTGCAGAGAGTGATCATCACTCCGATTGAATCTGCGGGCGCCCTGTTTGTGAAGTCCGTTGTAGGAATGAACAGCTGGATTCAGAAAGGATTGTTGAGACGCCTGGTAGTGACCGGTGTTCTGGTGGGAGCGGCCTTCGGCATCAGCTGGCAGCTCTGGCCTAAAGTGGAATACCTGCCGACAGGAAACCGCAATCTGATTTTCTGTATTCTGCTTCCCCCTCCCGGCTACAACATGAACCAGTTGATGGAACTGGGGGAAGAGGTCGAATCAGACCTGCGACCTTACTGGGATATTGTTGACCCCGAAAGCGAAGAAGCCAAAAGCCTTGATTATCCGGTGATCGGCGATTTCTTTTTCGTGGCCCGCGGACGCATGGTCTTTATGGGGATTCGCGCACATGATTCCCAACGTGTAGGCGAACTGATTCCTCTGGTCCAGCAGGCGGGAGCCAAGCTGGAAGGGACCTTTGCAGTCGCGAAACAGTCAAGTCTGTTTGAACAGGGTTTGACCGGCGGACGTACTGTCGAAGTCGAAATCATCGGACCCGATCTGCAGAAACTGGTAGGCATGGGCGGACAGATTCTGGGGAAGGTGAAAGGGATGATCCCCGACGCCCAGGTACGTCCCGTTCCCAGTCTGGACCTGTCCAGTCCGGAAGTACATATTCAGCCCAAACTGGTACAGGCTGCTGAAATGGGAGTAAGCAGTGCTGATCTGGGATATACAGCAAATGCCCTGATCGATGGTGCTTTTGCTGGTGACTATTATCTGGGAGGCGATAAAATTGACCTCTCAATCGTTGGGGAGTCCCGCCACATTCAGAATACGCAGGACGTGAAAGCCCTCTCGGTCGCGACCCCCATGGGATCTCTGGTGCCTCTGGAAGCATTAGCGAATGTGGAAATTACCAGCGGACCGGAACAGGTGAATCATCGCGAACGCCAGCGGGCGATTACCATCGAAGTTTCCCCGCCTGAAGCAATGGCACTGGAAGATGCGATGCAGAGAATCCAGGATGAAATTGTCCAGCCCATGCGGGACAGTGGTCAACTGGATGGCGGTTACCGGGTTATGCTTTCGGGTACTGCTGATAAGCTCCGCGATACCTGGGCGGCACTGCAGTTCAACGTACTGCTGGCCTTGATGATTACTTACCTGTTGATGGCAGCGCTGTTCGAATCGTGGCTGTATCCGTTTGTAATTATTTTCAGTGTGCCCCTGGGGGCCGTCGGCGGAATTCTGGGGCTCAGTGTATTGAACCTGTTCATGTTGCAGACCCTGGATGTACTGACGATGCTCGGCTTCGTGATCCTGATTGGTACCGTGGTGAATAACCCGATTCTGATCATTCACCAGTCATTGAACCATATCAATGAAGATGGGATGACGCCTCGCGAAGCGATTCTGGAAAGTATCCGCACACGTATCCGACCGATTTTCATGACGACGACCACTACTGTACTCGGGTTGCTGCCCCTGGTGCTGTTTCCCGGTGCCGGGAGTGAACTCTATCGCGGGCTGGGAAGTGTGGTGCTCGGTGGCCTGATTGTTTCGACATTGTTTACACTGGTCCTGGTGCCGACGTTGTTCAGTCTGACGATGGATGCCAAGCATTCGGTCATCAATCTGTTCAGACCCAGTGTCGCTAAGCAGTTCAAAACCCAGCCTGCAACCGCATCTGATGTCGATGCGCAGGAGAAGGAGAATGTCACGGTTTAAATAACGTGCCCATGGTGTCAGGTCAGACTCCCCTTTACAATAGGGGAGCTGACCCTCTAACTGACACTGGCAGCCCACAACCCTGACGGTTGTTGGCACTGAAAAGGCACATCAAGTTGTTGCGACTGACTGTAGTTCTCCTGGTTTTGATCACGATCGGGCTGGCACTCTGGTTCTTCGGAATGTTCGAACCTGATCCGTCTGCACAATTGAAACGAGGCGCGCACGCCTTTCGTGAGCAGCAGTATGCTGAAGCGAAGCGAGAACTGCTCCCGGTGCTGGAGTCTCCCTCACACGCTGACGATGCGGGAATGCTGCTCGCAGAAATTGCTATTAAAGAGGGCGATTTCCAAGCTGCGATTCAGTACTATGATCGCGTCCCCGATAATCAGAGCCGCGATTGTTACCAGGCACGCACCCGTTCCGGAGAGTACTATCTGTTTCAGTTAAAGCAGCTCTCTCTCGCCCTCGATCAGTTTGAGCGGGCCTACCAGTTTTTTCCCGATGACGCGCTGATCCTGGAACGGCTCTCGTTCATTTATGGCTTGTCAACGCAGACCTGGAAAGCGGTACCGATTCGCATCAAACTGCTCCAGCAGAAAGAGCTGAATCCCGTCGTGCTGTATCTGCTGTCGATGAGTGACCGTTCATTAGAGAACCCGCAACTCTTCGCCGACTACGAACAGGCCGCGCCTCACGATCCTCTCGTGCAACTCATGCTGGCCCGACTCGATGTGGATGAACAGAAATATGCGGCGGCACAGCAGCGACTGCTGAAACTGATTCAAACCCAGCCCGAGTTAAGCCAGGCACAGGTGCTGCTCGGTCAGACTCTGCTTAAGTTACAGGTTCCCAATGCCTTTCAAAAGTGGCAGTCTGAATTACCGGAACCAGTCCGCGAACACCCGGACATCTGGAGTGTCGAAGGGCAGTGGTACCAGCAGCAGGGAGATCAGCAGGCAGCGATTCACTGCTTTGCACAGACACTCAAACGGGATGCAACGAACCCTACCGCCTGTTATCAGCTGGGTCAGCTGTTGAAGCAGACCGGAGATCCCCAAGCGGCGGAACAGCTGCTCGAATATTCCCGAAAACTGCAGACTTATGAAGGACTGGTCAAAGTCGTTTACGGTGACAAAGAACTGCCCGCCGCTGAGAAAACCGTTCAACTGGCCCGTGAACTGGGGCTGGTCTGGGAAGCCTATGGCTGGAGCCGGGCCGCTTTGCTGCTCGACCCTTATCTCAGCTGGGCGAAACAGACCATAGACGAACTCCAGGGGGAACTCAAAAAACTACCTCTGGTGAGAACGGACCCCGGACTGAATCCCATTCGCGATCTGTCCCTGCCGGAATCACCAAAAATAACTCCGGACATGGCAGCTCAAAATTCCGGGAAGAAAGCTGCTAAAACTGATTCACAGATCGCGTTTACCGATGTTTCCACGGACGCGGGGATTGACTTTCAATATTTTAACGGACATCCCTGGCCTGAGACGCGGCACAAGATGTACGAGTTCACTGGCGGCGGAGTGGGAGTGCTCGATTTCAATGGGGATGGCTGGCCCGATCTGTACCTGACGCAGGGTACGCGGTGGCCCGTTGATGAGCGGGCGATCGAATACCTCGATCGGATCTACCTGAATCAGGGCGATGGCACTTTCCGCGATGTGACGGCGCAAACCGGCATTCAGGAAAACGGGTTCAGCCAGGGAGTGACCATCGGCGACCTGAACCAGGATGGTTTTGATGATGTTTACATCGGTAACATTGGTCAGAACCGACTCTATCTTAATAACGGGGACGGCACGTTCTCCGAAGTGGAAGAGGCCCGTGGTTCCGCGGATGATTGGACCACGAGTTGTCTGATGGCGGATCTGAATGGCGATGCAGCCCCTGAAATCTATGCGGTCAATTATCTCTCGGGCGCGGATGTGTTTGACCGAGTCTGTCAGAATGCGGATGGGAGCAGTCGCTCCTGCATGCCTTTGAATTTTCCTGCTGCCCAGGATCAGCTCTATCTGAATTCAAAAGACGGTACCCTGAAAAACTTCACTACAGACTCAGGGATTGAAGTACCCGCCGGGAAAGGCCTGGGCATTATCGCCGCCGACTTTACCGGTAGCGGCTATCCCAGTCTGTTCATTGCCAATGATGCAGTAGCGAATTTCTTCTTCGTCAATCAAGGCTCTGAAAAATTTCACTTTACCGAGCAGGCACTTTTGTCGGGCCTGGCTCTGAATGCCCAGGGACGTACCGAAGCCTGCATGGGCATTGCCGCCGGGGATGCGGACGCGGATGGACTAATGGATCTGTTCATCACCAACTATTATCGAGAGACGAATACGCTCTATCGGCAGATCGGCCCGGATGAATTCGTAGATGCAACCCAGTCCGCGAATCTGGCGGAATCGAGTCTGTACCTGCTCGGGTTCGGCACGCAGTTCCTGGATGCCGACCTGGATGGTCTACAGGATCTGGTTGTCGTTAACGGGCATGTCGAAGATCTGCGCAAAATGGAGACACCCTGGCAGATGCGGCCCCAGTTTCTGAAAAATCAGGGGCAGGGGAGATTTGAAGAATTGAAAGCGGACGGACTGGGCGAGTTCTTTCAAAAACCACGACTGGGGCGGGGCATGGCGCGGCTGGACTGGAACCGGGATGGTCGCGAGGAAGTTGCTGTATCCAGTCTCGATCAACCGGTGGTATTACTGAAGAACCGAACAAAGGACACGGGGAATCGACTGGTAGTGCGATTGACGGGGACCGAATCGAATCGGGATGCCATCGGCACGACAGTCCGTCTGAAAGCAAGCGGGCAGACGCTGATGCGTCAGTTGACCGCGGGAGACGGATACCAGGCGAGTAATGAAAGGGCACTGGTATTTGGCCTGGGACCTGACCAGCAGGTCACAGAGATGGAGGTCAGTTGGCCATCCGGACTCAAACAACGCTTTACCGGAATCGCTGCGAATCAGGAACTGCATCTGATTGAAGGACAGGCAGAACCATTTCGGATCCGCAGCTTTGAATAAGGTCTCTTATTCAAAATCGATGCCGAGACGGTACTTCAACTGATCCAGTTCTTCGATCGCTTCGTCGCTGGAAGAGTGAACGTGTTCTGCCTCGGTGATAAATTTGAGTTCCGGATCGTGGGGAATCCCGTATTCATCCAGAATGCTCTCAAATTGATCAATTCCCTGGCCATACATGATGAGCAGCTTATGCTCGTCGAATTGTACTTCCAGCGGGATCAATGGATTGAGCACAGCAATGCCGGCACAGCCATCGTTGAGCAGCAGATCTTCGTAATCGTAGAGCGTACTTTTCAGGACGGGCAGATCCATGTGTTCCCGGTAGAGGTCCTGATGCTGATTGTGCCCGCCGTCGTGACTGGTTTCCAGTACGACATCGACTTCATGACCCAGCGGATCGAGCAGATCGATAAACAGGTCGAACAGAACTTCGCGGGAAGCGGAAGCCATTAGAACCGGAATTTTGATTCCGGATTCCTTGTCGGTGTAAACGTCATGTCGGTAACCGGCCTGTGGTACCACTTCCAGGTCGTAGGAAGGACGGATTGCATCGGTCAGCATGAAATTACCGTACTTGGCGATATTTAAATGCGTTTCCAACTGGTCTTCTGAAAGACTTTCGAAACTGCTGCGCGATTTCCCCGCAGTATTGTCTCGATAGGTCGTCTTCAAAAATCGTTTCAAGAATCCCATGATTAAATCTTCTCCCCCTCACGAGAGGCGATTCTGTAATCGCCGTTGGCTTGAAGTGCCGTTTTATATTCTTTGATATGAATTGATGTTTGCTTTAACTTGATCCGCTGCTCGCTCTTGCAGGCTCGAAACGAGCGGGAATCAAAAAAACTCTAGCATGCGAAATGAGGGGAGGTCCGAAGTAGTCCTGATCTGTTCTGCTTTTTCAGGGAGTCGCAGTCAAAAAAGCGGGCAGCAGGAGATAAGGAAAGAGTTCCAGACAGGGAAAAGATCCGGTTATAGCGATCAGGCAATATTCAGAGCGGGTTTCCGAGATCGAGAATCGCTAAAATCGATCAGACGGGCTCGATCGTCAGGACAGGGGGCGGCTTGAAAAAATTCAGACAATGTAATCAGGTATTGTTTATATAAATGTCTGTTTTAAAAGGAGTTAGATGCAAAAACGCAACCTGCGATAAATCGGAGATTCGCTCTGGTGATCAAATAGACGTACTTCAGAGATACACATTGCACTGATTTGCCGTCCTAACTAAAATCCCGTTCCCTTCTTAACCCCTTTCGCACAAATCTAAACCAAACTCCAACTAATTATCACTGAGTGATCCAGCCACGGACGGTCTAATGGGTTGTTCCCACCTCATTACAGGAAGAAACTATCGCTGGTACAGCCTGCGAATACTGATGCTCTGGCTGATGGTCTGCAGCCTGGGTAATGTGCTGTCTGCTGCAGAACCGGTTCCGGCAGAAACGCTCTATCTTAAAAGTGGGGAGTTCCTGGCGGGAGAAAGTGTCGGTTTCGAGTCGGGCAAGATCCTGTTTCAACTGCCTGATGGGAGTGTCCGTAAGATTTCGCTGGAAGATGTGGATCGGCTTGAATACGCCGAGTTGGCGACCGACCCGGATACTCCGCCTCCAGGTGAGGAGCTGCTGGTCAGTAATGAGAACGTGGAACTTCCCCCGCTGCCGGCCATGATCAATCAGACCCCCGTTCCCCAGCCGATCGGCGTTTCACCGGAGTTCGGAGATGTCGAAGATGAGAATACGGCTCCCTGGGATCGGGTGGAAAACTATTATGACACCTGCTGGGAATACGCTGAAATCTGGACCAAGCGGATGGAGATCGGCGGAACCTTTCTGGCAGGGAATACTCAGCGGGATTATGTTACCACTGCACTGCAACTGGAAAAGTCTGATGATGACAACCAGTTTCTGTTTGAGATTGGCGGTCGCTGGGGGCAGTCCAATGGTATTCGCGATGCCAACCGCTGGTACGGTAATGCGACTCTGGACGTGGCGCGCACCACGAAGTGGATTGTCTTCGTAACGAATAAGAACGTTTACGATGAGTTTGAGAATCTGGACTGGCGGGGTACGATTTCCAGTGGTCTTGGTTACCGTTTTGTCAATGAAAAAGATCGCCGATTGATCGTGCGTGTTGGTCCTGGTGGTACGCACGAAATTTATAACGATCCCAGTATGCGACGAACCACGCTCGACGTCTTTGCCGAAATCGAATTCCACTGGCCCTTAGGCGATCATGCGAAACTCGAGCACAAACAGACCTGGACTCCCAGTGTGGACAATATCCAGATTCTCCGTCTGACAAGCGAAACGGGGATCCTGTTCAAGCTGGACAACAAAGACCGCTGGAACCTGCGGCTGGGACTGCTGCAGGTCTACAACTCTTATCCCAACGCGGGCCGTAAGAAGAACGATTTTACCGGAACGGTCTCCCTGGTTTACACACGAAAATAAACAGATAACGCTTATTTGGGTTTACCCAGCTTCACGGTCAGTTTGACTCGCTTTCCGTCCCGCAGGACAGTGACCTCTACCTCCTCGCCGGCGGAAAACATCCGCAGCGCCAGGTCGAAGTCATCCAGACCATCGATTTTCGTCTTGCCCATCTTGATGATGGCATCGCCGGCTTTGAGGCCCGCTTTGTCAGCCGGGCTACCGGGAGAGGCTCCCGAAATGTGATAGCCGGGGCCTTCTCCACCAAAGTCCGGAATACTGCCGAAGTAAGGCCGGTTTCCGGAACGCATGGTCGCGGCGGGACGCTCGATCTTCACGTATTGAGGACGGTCGGGGCTCTCTGCAGTCGCGATAGCGATTTCTTCCAGAAACCCGATGATCCGTTCCATGCCCGGGATATTGATTTTGTCCCAGTCATCGGAGGGGCGATGGTAGTCGCTGTGAGTTCCCGTAAAGAGGTGCAGTACCGGAATCTGCTTGCCGTAAAAGGAGCTGTGATCACTGGGACCGAACCCTTCCGGCTTGAGTGAGAGTTTCAGGTCGTAGGCTTTCGCAGTATTTTCTACCAGTGTTTCCCAGCGGGGGGCGGTGCCAGTACCGAAAACGGTCAGCTTGTCGTCGGTCAAACGTCCGACCATATCCATGTTGAGCATCGCCACGGTGTTCTTCAGGTCAAACACGGGATTTTTGACGTAATGTGCCGAGCCGATCAGCCCCCGTTCTTCACCGGTAAAGGCGATGAAGACCAGGCGGCGGGGCAGGGGATCCTTGCGGGCTGCCAGCTTGCGAGCCAGCTCGATCAGGGCCACGGTTCCCGAGGCATTGTCGTCGGCACCGTTGTGGACATCGGTCGAACCGGGGGCCAGTGAACCTTCACCGCCGTAACCAACGTGATCATAGTGCGCGCCGATGACGATGGTTTCATCAGCGTGAGGACCTTTGCCTTCCAGCACGCCAATCACATTTTTGACTTCCGTGCGAATCTGTTCGACCGAAATCTCGCCCTGGGCTTTCCACTGGGGTAACGCGAAGCTTTCCGGCTTCAGTGTTTCATCGATTTTACCTTCGAGTTCCTGCAGCGTTGGTTTCCCTGCGTCCTTGAAGAGTTCGTTACACTTTTCGATGGTGATGTGAGCAATTGGGATCGAACGGCCATCTCCGCTGCCGGCATACCCGAATTCCATTAGGCGGTCGAAATGCGCCTCTTTCAGATTCTTGCGTGCCTGCTGTACATCGTGCAGGGCTTTTTTCAGGGTGACAGCACTGGTTTCCTCTTTATCCTTCGCTGCTTTTTCCCATTTTTCAGTGGCGAGAATCAGTTCTTCAATCGCCTCCTGTTCCAGTTCGCGGGCCTCTTTTTTGTGTTCCTGCGTGGAATAGTAATCATTGACGAACAGGATCGCTTTGGCACCTTTACCGAAGGCGGTGCTCACTTTGTAGCGGAGTGCTGCATAACGTGAAATGCCATGGGCCCCCGCGAAGGGGCTCTCTTTATCGCCCTGCTGGGGAGTGCGACGCATAATGATGACGACCTTGTCTTTTACATCGACGTTGGCATAGTCATTGTATTTCGCGTCCTGGGCATCGATACCGTATCCGCAGAAGACGACTTCCGCATCAAATTTTCCCGAGCCGCCGAACGAGCAGGAACGGAAATCCTGGTCATAGGCGAGGGGAATTGTTTTGCCGTCTGGTCCGGTCAACTGCAGTTCGTTGGACGGACCCAGTTTGCTGCCCGTGTTGATGGTGAATTTCTGAAAGGCACTTTCTTCAACCGTTGTCACATCCAGGCCGGCTGCTTTGAATTCTTTGACGATATAGTCTGCAGCGAGGTTGATGCCCTGTGTGTCGACCCCGCGCCCTTCGAGTTCATCGGAGGCCAGGTATTTAATCGCGTCCAGCATCCGTTTACCGCCGGCAGAATCGACTTCCGTTTTGGCTTTCGCACTGGCGGGTTTGGTCGGAGTTTCGGCCCGCAGGCTGGCAGGGCCGGTGATCAGTGAAAGGCTGACGCCACATACGAAAAGCAGACCGTATCCGGTTGCGAGTAATCTGGAAATCCGATTCGAGTTCAGAACAGACATATAACCTCTTTCTCCACAGGTTTTTGAAAAGGGGGCCTGTTGTCTTTACGTGTTCGTCTGGAAGACTGTTGGAAGCGGGACGCACTACTCTAAGGCGGCACCCGATATTATCATTTTCGCAATTCCCGTGCTGAATGGAAGCCTGTTAATAAAGATAAATCAAAAAACATATTTGTTCCCAACTCTTTTTTGTTGTTGCGTTTACGAAGCAGCGGCCTGAACTGGCGAATTGCCGGCGGAACGGGTAGAGTCTTAAAGAGAACCTCACCGTGAGTACATGGACCATGTCGCTTACGGGATGCACAATTGAACTGGGAATCACTCATGGACATCACAGCGGCAGCGCTCGAAAACTGTGGTCTCTCGCCTGAAACAGCGGTTCAGCTGCAACAGAGACTGCAGGCCTTACCTTCACAGCACGAAAATGAACTCTGGCAGACGCTGGTCACAGATTTCCTCACTCCCGAACTCCCGTTCGCCGTCCATCAGCTGTTGTATCAGAGCGTCTATCAGAGTCAGCTCGAAAGTGGTACGCCTGCCCCGGCCTGGTTTCCGGGGGAGCGGGAGCTGGCGTCATCTAATCTGGCCGGCTGGCTGAACGAGTTGAATCTGCACAGTATGGAAGATCTGCACTCCTGGTCGGTGCACGATCGAAGCCTTTTTACGCAGAAGCTGATCGATTCCCTGCGGATCCGGTTTCAGGAGCCCCCGCGTGAGATTATGAACGTCGAGGCAGGCATCGAGCAGGTCCAGTGGTTGACCGGGGCACGTTTGAATATCGTCGAGAGTTGTTTTCGCAATAAATCCGACGAGACAGCCGTCTGCTTCCAGAAAGGAAGTTCGGAACTGCAGCAACTCAGCTATACCGAATTGAAACAGCTGACCGCGCAGGTGGCCAATGGACTGCGGGCAGCGGGTTACGAACCCGGAACCCGGATCGCCGTCATGATGCCGATGACAGTGGAATCGGTGGCAATTTTTCTGGGAATCATCGCCGCCGGTTGTGTGGTGGTGACCATTGCCGACAGTTTCTCCGCCGAGGAGATGCAGGTGAGGTTGAAGATTACCGAACCGGAACTCATCTTCATCCAGGATGTCATCTCCCGCGGCAGCAGGCAGTTACCCCTCTTTACCAAGCTGGGGGCGGAACAACGGCTCCCCGCGATCGTGCTACCCGAACAGGAGACGCTACAGGTGCCGCTCCGGGAAGGGGACCGGCCCTGGTCGGAGTTTCTTTCAGAGAACCGGGAACTGACTTGCGAACCCCGTAACCCGCACGATGAGACCACAATTCTCTTTTCTTCCGGAACGACGGGCAATCCCAAAGGGATTCCCTGGGATCAGACCACGCCTATCAAATCTGCCGGCGATGGGTTTCTGCATCATGATATTCAGGCTGGCGATGTCGTCTGCTGGCCGACCAATCTGGGCTGGATGATGGGCCCCTGGCTGGTGTATGCCACGCTGATCAACGATGCGACCCTTGCATTGAGCGATGCGGTGCCGACCAGTCGTGGGTTTTGTGAGTTCGTACAGAACGCCCGTGTGACCATGCTGGGCCTGGTCCCCAGTATCGTCTCTGCCTGGCGGAGCCAGGATAGTGTCGCCGGGCTGGACTGGACGCAGATCAAGGTTTTCAGTTCGACCGGGGAGTGTTCGAATCCGGACGACATGCTCTGGCTGATGTCGCGGGCCGGTTATCGTCCCGTGATTGAATACTGTGGCGGAACCGAGACCGGCGGCGGTTACATTACGGGGACAGTATTGAAGCCGGGAGTGCCCGGTCTGTTTGCCTGTCCGGCGGTCGGCTTCGACTGGCTGCTGCTGGATGAATCAGGTCACCTGACCGAAAACGGGGAAGTCTTCTTCGTGCCTCCCGTGATTGGCTTGTCGACCCGCCTGATCAACCGCGATCACCACGAGGTCTACTTTGCGGACATCCCGCCAGGACCGGAGGGGGAACTCTTGCGTCGACACGGCGATCAGATCGAAGCGTTACCCGACGGTTATTTCCGGGCGCAGGGACGGATTGACGATGCGATGAACCTGGGGGGAATCAAAGTCAGCTCCGTGCAGATTGAGGAGCTGCTCACCCAGGCGGAGGGCGTGCGGGAAGTGGCTGCAATTGCGGTGCCCCCGGCGGGCGGCGGTCCGAGTCTGCTGGTGATTTATGTGGTCATGCAGCCGGAAACGAACTTCGAGGCAGAGGCACTGCAGTCCAGCATGCAGCAGATCATTCGCAGTCAGCTCAATCCGCTGTTTAAAATACAGGCGGTGCGTGAGATCGAACAGTTGCCCCGCACGGCATCCAACAAAGTGATGCGGCGGAAATTACGTGATTTATTTCAAGGTTCAGAAACATGAGTCAGCAGGGAGCACAGCGGGTCGCCGTTCTGGGAGCCGTCCGCACACCCATTGGTGCCTTCAACGGTGCCTTTCAGAATCTGTCGGCAGTCCAGTTGGGCACGGCAGCCATCAAGGAGACACTCAAGCGGAGTCACCTGACCGCACTGCAGGTGGATGAAGTCATCCTGGGGCAGGTCTTCACCGCCGGCTGTGGTATGAACCCGGCGCGACAGGCGGCCGTGCACGCGGGCATTCCTTATCATGTCCCGGCGACGACCGTGAACATGGTCTGCGGATCCGGTCTGAAGTCGGTCGCTCTGGGAATGCAGTCCATTCTGTGTGGCAAGTCGCGTGTCGTTCTGGCGGGTGGGATGGAGAGCATGAGCAACACTCCCTATCTGTTAAAAGGGGCTCGCAGCGGATTCAGGATGGGCGATCAACAACTCGTCGATTCCATGATCCACGATGCCTTGTGGGACGCCTTTTATGATTGTCACATGGGCATTACTGCCGAGAACCTGGCAGAGAAATACGAGGTGACAAGGGAAGACCAGGACCGCTTTGCGGTGCAGAGCCAGCAACGTTACCAGGCCGCTTTGGAAGCGGGAAAGTTTGACGAGGAAATCGTGGGCGTCTCGGTGCCACAGCGCAAAGGGGAACCGCAGCTGGTTTCCGTCGACGAACACCCGCGGAAAGAGACGAACCTGGAAACGATCTCGTGCCTGCGTCCGTCCTTCAAAAAAGAGGGGGGGACCGTGACCGCTGCGAATTCCTCGGGGATCAACGACGGTGCTGCGACGCTGCTGATCGCGGAGGAAGCGTTTGTCGAAGAACAGAAGCTGCAACCGCTGGCCTGGATTCGCAGCTTTTCGAATGTGGGACTGGATCCACAGTTTATGGGGATGGGGCCGGCCAATGCGATTGAAGATCTGTTGCAGGACGCGGGGTTGAAACTCGCGGACATCGATCTGCTGGAAGTGAATGAAGCCTTTGCCGCACAGGCCCTGGCGGTCGGCAAGAAACTGGGCTGGGATGAAGCCCGTGTGAACGTCAACGGCGGGGCGATTGCCTTGGGACATCCCCTGGGGGCCAGCGGAGCCCGCGTGGCAGTAACACTGCTGCATGAGATGCGGAAACAGCAGGCGGCCCGCGGCATTGCCTCACTCTGCATTGGGGGCGGCATGGGAATCGCCATGTTATTAGAGTCCGCTTGAAGTGACTATCTAAGAAAGAGGGCGTTACAGCATGCAGGAAATTGGGATTCTGGGAGCAGGTTTGATCGGGGCGAGCTGGGCCTCTTTTTTCGCGGCTCAGGGGCTGAAAGTCCGGATCTATGATGTGAACGAGGAAGTGAAACAGCAGGCCCTCGGCGTAGCGGAGAACAATCTCCAGCGGCTGGTCAAACTGGAACTGCTCAGCGAGGAAGCGAAAGCCGTCGGTCTCCAGAATCTGCAACTGGTTGACTCCATGCAGGAGTTGTTAACTGATGTGGAATACGTTCAGGAATCGGTGATTGAAGATTACGAGATCAAGGCCGACGTCTATCGGCAGTTCGAACAGTCTGCTCCCGAGACCGCCATTCTGGCCAGCAGTTCTTCGGGACTGTTGATGACGCGGATGCAGTCGGTGCTGCAGTACCCCGGACGCGCGTTGATTGCGCATCCCTTCAATCCGCCGCACCTCATCCCACTGGTGGAACTGGTGCCCGGCGAACAGACAGCGCCAGAAACCGTCGAACGGGTACGCGACTTCTTCCAGCAACTGGGCAAGTATCCCGTGATCCTCAATAAAGAGGTCCCGGGTCACATCGCCAACCGACTGGCGGCGGCGATCTGGCGTGAGTCGCTGGCATTACTGGATGAAGGGGTGGCCAGTGTGGAAGACATTGATGCCGCCCTCTGCCAGGGGCCGGGTCTGCGCTGGGCGCTGATGGGACAGCACCTGATTTATGAACTGGGGGGCGGCGAGGGCGGTTACCAGAAGTTCTTCGATACCATCGGGGCTTCGTTCGAAGCATACTGGGAAGACATGCAGACCTGGACCCGGATTCCCGAGTCAGCCAAAGAGAAAGCGGTGGCGGGCACGCAGAAGTACCTGGAACAACAGGGGCGAGCCGAGCGGGCTGCCTGGCGCGATGAGAAGCTGGCGCGGATTCAGCAGATTCTGAAAGAGGAATAAACCATGACACAAGCCAAAGTTGCTTTGATTACCGGCGCTGCCAGCGGCATCGGGGCGGAAATTGCCCGGACGCTGTTCCATGAAGGCTGTGATGTGGTGATCGCCGATCTGCACGAGCCTGAATATCTCGTAGAGCTGTCCGCGGCAGGACAGCGGAAGCTGTTTGTTCCCACGGATCTCTCGGATCAGACGCAGTGCAAGACGCTGGTGGAGCGGGTGACCCGGGAGTGGGGTGGCGTGGATATCCTGGTCAACAATGCGGGCTTTCAGCATGTTTCGCCCCTGGAGGATTTTCCGGAAGCGGTCTGGGAGAAGATGCTGCAGGTGATGCTGACAGCGCCTTTTCTGCTGACAAAGTATGTCCTGCCTGGAATGAAACAGCGACAGTGGGGGCGCATCATCAACATGGGCTCGATTCATTCGCAGGTGGCCTCGCTCAATAAAGCGGGCTACATCGCTGCGAAGCATGGACTGGTGGGATTGACGAAAACGACAGCCCTGGAAGGGGGACCGTTTCAGATCACTGCCAATGTGATTTGTCCCGCCTATGTGCGAACGCCTCTGGTCGAACAGCAGATCGCGGCCCAGGCGGAGACCCTGGGGATCAGCATTGAAGAGGTCGAAAGTCAGGTCTTCCTTAAAGCCTCTGCGACGGGCCGTATGATTGAGCCTGCAGAGGTGGCGTCGATGGTGAGCTATCTCTGTTCGGAGCAGGCCAAATCCATCACCGGCGCCTGCTGGACCATCGATGGCGGCTGGACGGCCCAATAGCCATGTTTAGGCTCTGATCTCCGTTTTTACCGGGCGGGCAATTATTTAACATTGCTAACAGGGACACGACGTATTAGATTGTGCTTATGTAAGCGGCTCACAGAACACCTTACCCGACTTGTGTGATGAGGTGAAGTATGCGCGTTCCACGTCCGATCAGATCCTTGTGGCTGTTATTGCCGATGCTTCCGTTGCAGGTGGTTGCAGCGGAAACAGACGCTCCCGTTGTGGCGCAGACGCCCGAGGAGCTCGCCATCAGGGAACTGCGTGGGATTTTTACGAATCTCCAGCAGAACAAAGATGGCACGGTCCGCCTGGTACGGTTCAGCAAGCCGCACGTCACCGCCGAAAAGCTGGCTCACCTCGAACAGTTTCATCAGCTGGATTATCTGGCCCTGGTCTGCCCCCACCTGGGGGATGAAGTACTGCCTCATCTCCAGGACCTGACCAACCTGGATACCTTGTTGCTTTCAGAATCGAAGATCACGGATGCAGGGTTGCAGCATCTCCGTAAGTTGAACCGTCTGGAGCGACTTTACCTCGACAATACAAAGCTCACCGATGCGGGACTGAAACAGCTCTCACAACTGACGCAGCTCAAGGTGCTGTCACTGCGCAATACGCAGATTTCCGACCAGGGACTGGTTTCTCTGAAAGGACTGCAGCATCTGGAAGTCCTGCTGCTTTCGGGAACCCAGGTCAGCGATGCGGGGTTGTCTGCGCTCAATGCATTTCCGCAGTTGAAGACGCTCTACCTCGCGCGAACGAAGGTCAGGGGCACACAGCTGGCAGAATTGAAGCTGCCCGCGCTGGAATACCTCTGTCTCAATCGTTGCACACTCGGTCCTGAAGCGCCCGGTGCACTTTCAAAACTTTCACATCTGAAAGGCCTGGAAGTCTATCACACGGGGCTGACCTCGGAGGCTCTGTCAGAACTGAAAACTCAACTTTCGAAGACAGCCCTGTTCACTGAAGATACAACTGCCCCGGAGACACTGGCTGCTTTGACGGAGCAGAAACAGCAGGATCCATCCACAGATCACCCACTGCTGTCTCCGATTCAAGAACGGATTATAGCGGGGGAAAAGCTGGTTCCCGATTTCCAAAAGCATGTGATCCCGTTGCTGGGGCGACTGGGTTGCAACAGTCGCAACTGTCACGGCTCGTTTCAGGGGCGCGGCGGATTTCAACTGTCGATGTTCGGCTATGACTTCAAGCTGGACCATGACAATCTGCTGGAGCGGATCGATAAACAGCACCCGAAGCAAAGCCTGGTATTGAACAAGCCGACCTCGGAAGATGAGCATGAAGGGGGGCTGCGCTTGCCGCCTGGCGGCTGGGAACAACAGCTGCTGCACGACTGGATTGCTGCGGGAGCCGCGTCGGTTTCACCGGAGGGACCCCGTTTTGTGCGGCTGGACGTGACGCCCCGACAGATCGTCTTTAAGAAAAAGGGGGAGACGGCGACGTTGAAAGCCATCGCCGTCTGGTCAGATGGGACGCGTGAAGATGTGACCTGCCTGACCCGCTTTGAATCCAAAGACGACAGTGTCGCGGAAGTCACTCCGGAAGGTGTGATTCAGGCGAAAGCTCCCGGCGATACGTATGTCATTTCGTATTACGATAACGGAATCTTTTCCACGCAGGTCCTGCAGCCGGTGCGAGAATATCAGCCGGGCGAATATCCCGAGGTCACCACGCCGACCGTTGTGGACCGGCATGTGCTTAACAAACTGCAGAAGCTGGGAATCCAGCCTTCCGGGTTGTGTACCGACGAAGAATTTCTCAGACGCGTCAGCCTGGATATGACGGGCACGCTTCCGACTCCAGACGAGATTCGAAAATTTCTCAAAGATCCATCTACCGAGAAACGCAGTCAGAAGATCGAAGAACTGCTCGCGCGACCCGGTTACGTGGCCTGGTGGAGTTTGAAGCTGTCTGACCTGACCGGCAGTAACGCGGGCTACCTGGGCGGGACCGAAATGGCACAGCCGGTGGCCGGCCAGTGGAATGCCTGGATCCGGCGTCGGGTGGAAGATAATGTCGGCTGGGATAAAATTGTCTCGGGAATCATTTTGGGTACGAGTCGACTGCCGGGCCAGACTTTTGAAGAGTTCATGGCACAACAGAGTGAGTTCACCAGTGTGAAAGACCGGGCCGACTTCACAGCCCTGGATAATTCGATGCCCCACTACTGGGCGCGTTCGAACATGACGGTGCCTTCGGATAAGACGCTTGCCTTTGGTTATACGTTTCTGGGTATGCGGCTGGATTGTGCCCAGTGCCACAAGCATCCCTTCGACGAGTGGTCGCAGCAGGATTTCAAGCTGTTTACCGAGTTTTTCACGCGCATCAAATTCGGTGTGCCCCCCGATGCCCGCGTCCTGCATGAAGAGACGCGGAACATGCTGGGCGTGCCGGTGAAGCTCAATACCGCAGCTCTGCGCAGACAGAGTTATCTGCGGATTGCGGCCGAGGGACGGTCGATTCCGTGGCGGGAAGTTTACATTGAACCCGCGCAGGGGGATCAGCAGCTTGCCAAACTGCTGGGGGGAGAAGAGATCAACATCAGTCAGATTCAGGATCCGCGTGAAGTGCTGATGGCGTGGATGCTGAATGAGCCCAATCATTATTTTGCGAAAGCATTCGTGAACCGGATCTGGGCGCATTACTTCAACGTGGGAATTATCAATCCGCCGGATGATCTGAATCAGGCGAATCCTCCCAGTAACAAGGCACTGCTGGACTATCTGGTGCAGGGTTTCATTGAGAGCGGTTACGATATGAAGTGGCTGCATCGGACGATTGCTAACAGTCGGACGTATCAGCTCAGCTGGCGACCGAATGAGAGTAATCGGAAAGATACCCGCAATTTCAGTCATGCTGTGCTGCGAAGACTGCCGGCGGAAGTGGCCATCGATGCGATTCAACAGGCAACGGCGGGAGACAAGAAGTTACTGCAGCACGTCAGCAAAATGGACGGACGTAAGATTACTCAACACCCGCTTTCGTTCCAGGCACGTTCGATTGATTTTTCTTTGCTGGTTTTCGGCAAACCTCTGCGGACCACCAACTGTGACTGTGAACGCCAGGATGAGCCGACGCTGTTACAGTCGCTCTATGTGCGGAATGATGCCGAGATGCTGAGTCAACTGACCCGCTCGGATGGTTGGCTGGCAGAAATAAAACAACAGACATTGGATGCTGCGGCTCGGAAAGAAGTGGTACGGGAAGCCTACCTGCGGACGCTTTCCCGTCTGCCGGAAGAGTCAGAACTGCACGACAGCCTGGAGTATCTTCAGACGACGAAAACGATTCAGGAAGGACTTCAGGACCTGATGTGGGCGTTACTCAACACGCAGGAATTCATTACGAATCATTAGTCCCTGCGGATTGGGATAATATGCGATCGACAGAGCGCATGAGGATGGAATTATGAAACAGCAGAAACAGATCAAGCGACGTGATGTCTTGCAGGCGGGGTTCCTGGGAGGACTGGGTCTGTCATTGCCCGGGTTCCTGAAATTGTCAGCCGCCCAGGCAGAGGCTCCCGCCCGGAAGAAATCGTCGGCAGATGCGGTTCTGTTTCTGAATCTGGCGGGTGGGGTTTCGCATCTCGATACGCTGGACATGAAGCCCGAAGCGCCTGTAGAAACGCAGGGGGAGTTCAAATCCATCCAGACTTGTATGCCGGGGCATCAGGTGTGTGAGTATTTGCCGAAATACGCAAAGGTGGCCGATCAGTTCACTCTGCTGCGTGGGATTTCTCATTCCGCGGGTGCACATCCCCAGGGACAGTCTTGGATTTCGACCGGAAATCGACCTGTGCCTGCGCTGATCTATCCTTCGCTGGGATCAGTGATTACCAAAGAGATTCCCAGCCGCCCCGATCTGCCCGGCTATGTTGCGATTCCCAAAACGGAGTGGAACGCCGGCTACATGGGAGATGCCTTTGCGCCTTTTAAGACGAACACGGTACCTCAACCGGGAAAGCCCTTCCAGGTGCGGGGGATTTCGCTGCCGGAAGGTCTGACGCTGGAAAAAGTCAATCAGCGGCAGGAACTGCTCAACAAGCTGGACCGCCGGTTCAAAGGGGAACAGACCGAGAGCCAGTTACTGGACGCACTCGATCAGTTTGGTTCCCAGGCCTATCACATGATTACTTCCAAACGAGCCCGGTCCGCCTTTGATGTCGAGCAGGAATCCCCCAGATTACGCCAGATGTTTGGTGCCGATGAATTCAGCCAGTCTGTCTTTCTGGGTTGTCGTCTGATCGAATATGGCGTGCCTTTTGTGACTGTGACCTACCAGGGCTGGGACACGCATACCGAAAACTTTGCCGGGCATCGACGCCTGATACCGCCGTTGGATGCGGGGATGACCGCGGGACTGGAAATGCTCAAGCAGAAGGGGCTCTGGGAGCGAACGCTCGTGGTGATCATGGGCGAATTCGGGCGAACGCCAAAGATCAATGAGAACGCGGGCCGCGATCACTATCCCCGTGTGAACTGGTGCCTGATGACCGGCGGGGGAGTGCAGCCGGGACAGATGATCGGCGGGACGACCAAAGCCGGCGATGCACCGGATGACCAGACCGAGATCTCACCAGATGACATTGCCGCCACGATCTATAACGCACTGGGCATCGATCCACTGAAAGAGTATTACACCAACACCGGCCGACCGACGATGCTGGTACCCCACGGTCGGATTATGCATGAACTCTTTGCCTGAGACGTGCGGTAGCGCGATGTGAGATTGATTTCAGTCACTCACTCCAGTCTAATAAAGCGATGGTCAAGTCTGCGTAGTTGCTGTCGATCTTCTCTCGCGTTGATCGCTTTCAGTAGCAGTAAAGCGGCTTTACTGATTTCAAACTCGCTTTGACTGAATGAGAGGTGCGCTCTTGCTGAAATCATTGCTGATGCTAATCACGTTACTCATTCCTGCGCTGGCAATCGCTGAGGAAACATCGCAGCGGCCCAATATCGTGCTGATCATGGCCGATGATCTGGGGTATGGCGACTTGAGTTGCTATGGCAGTAAGAATTGTCAGACACCCCATCTGGACCAGCTGGCAGCACGCGGGATGAAGTTTACCGATTTTCATTCCAGCGGTGCGGTCTGCAGCCCGACACGCGCAGGACTGTTGACGGGACGCTATCAGCAGCGGTCCGGCATTGATGGCGTGGTGTATGCCGACCCCAAAAAGAATCGCCACCATGGTCTGCAGAAGCATGAAGTCACCCTGGGGCAGTGCCTGCTGGATGCCGGATACCGGACAGCCATGTTCGGCAAATGGCACCTGGGTTATCAGCGGCAGTACAACCCAACCTTTCGCGGCTTTCAGCAGTTTGTGGGCTACGTCAGCGGTAATGTGGATTACGTTGCCCATCTCGATCAGACCGGCGTGTTTGACTGGTGGCATGGTGCCGAGCTCAACCGGGAAGAGCAGGGGTATTCGACGCATCTGATTACCGAGCATGCTATCAAGTTCATCCGCGAGCAGCATCAGCAGCCTTTCTTTGTCTATATCGCCCATGAAGCGGTGCACTATCCCTATCAGGGACCGCATGACCCGGCGATGCGGAGAGAGGGGGGCGGCGAAATTAAATCGGCCAAGCGCGAGGATATCGCGAATGCCTATCGAGAAATGAATACCGAAATGGATAAGGGCATCGGTAAAGTAGTCGCCGTTCTCAAGGAACTGGATCTGACTGACAATACCCTGATCTTCTTTCTGTCGGATAACGGGGCGAATAACAAAGGTTCCAACGGGGCGCTGCGCGGTTTTAAAGGTAGTGTGTGGGAGGGGGGACACCGCGTGCCGGCGATTGCCTGCTGGCCGGGCAAGATTTCCCCGGGAACGGTCTGTGAGCAGACCACAATCAGTATCGATGTTATGCCTACGATTCTGGAACTGACCCGAGCCCGCGTTCCCCAGGGGCATCAACTGGACGGCGTGAGTCTGGCGGGGTTATTAACCGTACAAGAGACATTGCCTTCACGGAAAATTTACTGGGACTACCACGGCCGTTCGGCGGTACGACAGGGGCCCTGGAAGCTGGTTCTGAATCAGGATCGGAAATCGCCGGTGGAACTGTTCAACCTCAGTGAAGACCTTTCGGAATCAAAGAACCTGGCTGAGCAGCAGCCAGAGCGTGTTAACAGCCTGCGGACAGCTTTCGAGGTCTGGAAAAAGGATGTCACCCAGTCCGCGACGCCACAACCGGAAAAATAAACGATCTTCTTAAGGGAGTCTCTGATGTATCGACTGATTTTGTGTTTCACTCTGCTGCTGACCTGCTCGCTAACCGTATCTGCAGCGGCGGATGATCTGCTCCAGGCGGGAGCGGCGAAAGTGAATATCAACCCGCCGAAGTATCCGGTTTCGATGGTGGGCAGTTTTCAGGATCGGCAGGCGACAGGGGCGCATGACACCTTGCATGCCCGGGCACTGGTCTTAAAGAATGGTGACACGCGGGTGGCGTTTGTAGTCTGTGATATCTGTCTGATTTCGCGGGAGATCTTTGATGCTGCGAAAGCAATCGCCGCTCAGAAAACCGGGATCCCCACCAGCCACATGCTGACCTCCGCGACACACACGCACACCGCGCCAGCAGTGACGCCGCTGGCACAATGCAAGCCGAGTCCTGAATATGTGCAGTTTCTGACGGAACGTATTGCGCAGGCGATCATAGAGGCCAACTCAAGCCTGGCACCTGCACAGGTTGCCTGGGCCGTGGTACCGGAACCGGCTGAGGTGAATAATCGTCGCTGGTATGTGAAAGAGGGGGGGATCAGGCCGAATCCGTTCGGAAAGACGACCGATAAGGTGCGGATGAATCCGCCCCGCGGCAGTGACTTGTTGATCAAACCGGCGGGGCCGACCGACCCGGATATTTCAATCCTGTCGGTACAACACGCCGACGGGCGTCCGCTGGCACTGCTGGCGAATTACTCGCTGCATTATGTAGGAGGACTGCCACCGAACCAGGTGTCAGCTGACTATTTCGGTGAATTCGCCCGTCAGATCAAGGAACGACTGGGGGGCGATGAGACGTTTGTCGGCATTATGTCCAACGGTTCCAGTGGCGATATCAATAACATCAATTTCAGAGAACCGCGTCCACGGGCCGGCGTGTTTGAACGCATCACCGCCGTCGCGAAAGTAATCGCGGATCGGACGTATCGGGCGGTCAAGGATCTCAAGTACCGCCGGGACGTAACGCTCGCGATGGAAGAACGCACACTGGACCTGGGAATTCGGAAGCCGAATGCGGAAGAAGTGAAATATGCGAAAGCGTTATTGGCGGCTGCGAAAGATCCTGAGAAGTTGACAACTAATGAAGTCTATGCCCAGGAGACAGTGAATATCGATCAGTGGCCCGGGAGCGTTAATCTGAAACTGCAGGCCTTGCGGATCGGCGAATTGGGCATCGTCGCGATTCCCTGCGAAGTGTTTGCAGAGATCGGCCTGGAAATCAAACAGAAAAGTCCGCTCAAACCAACCTTTGTGATTGCCCTGGCCAACGGCTATAACGGTTATCTGCCGACACCGGAACAACACATCCTGCAAGGCTATGAAACCTGGCGATCGAGCTGGAGCTATCTTGAAGTGGATGCTTCGGTCAAAATCACCGAACAGGTACTGTCGATGTTGAAACAAGTGGATCAGAAACAAGAATAATCAGTTTGAGGAATCGAGATGAATTTATTGCAACCCAGCGCGATCTTAACCTGTTTGTGCCTCTTTCAGTTTTGTACCTGGGGGTGCGCAGCAGAGCCCGGTTCACCCAATCAACTGACGAAGCAGGAACAGGAGCAGGGCTTTGAGTTACTGTTCAATGGCAAAGATTTGAAGAACTGGGACCAGAGTGGCAACTGGGAAGTTCAGGAAGGGGTGATTGCCCGAGCCGGTAAAGGGGGAAGTCTGACTTTGAAGCAGCAACCTCTGCCGGACGACTTCGAACTTAAGTTTGAGTGGAAAGTCGGCAAAGGAAGTAACAGCGGCGTGTACTATCGGCCCGGACAATATGAGTATCAGGTTCTGGATAATCAGAAACACGCAGATGGGAAAAATCCCCGCACGAGTGCCGCCTCGCTTTACTTCTGTATGCCTCCTTCACAGGATGCGACGCGTCCGGTTGGCGAGTGGAACCAGGGGCGAATTGTCTGTAAAGGGTCCGTCATTCAACACTGGTTGAACGGGAAGAAAGTAATCGACTTCGATTACACCGATCCCCGTTATGCCTGGCATGTGGAACTGCTGGCAAACCGGGGCGCTCAACTGACGGACCGAGGCGGTGCACTTTATCTGCAGGATCATGGTGATCCGGTCTGGTATCGCGGTCTCAAACTCCGTACGATTCCCGATAATGAATCGCTGGAACGCAGTCCGGTCAAGCCGGCTGCTGTTTCTGATGAGGCCCTGGCGGCTGAGCAGCTGAAGCTGCAGCGGATCATGGAGAACCGGGCCCGGCAACAGCAGAAGCAGAAGTAAGCAGGCCTTGCTTCATCCTTCTGGTTGCTCCCGGTGGAAACGTATTCTTAATTGCTGAAGTGAATGGTTAACGAAATGAGTCTGAGATCAATTTGTGGAATCGTACTGGCGCTGCTGATCATGTCTGAAGTGAGCGTTGCCCGAGAGCCGGTGCGGGTCATTTTTGATACCGATATTTCTGGAGACGTGGATGATGTGCTGGCACTGGCCATGCTGCATACACTGGCCGATCGAGGGGAATGCGAACTTCTGGCTGTCACAATCTCCAAGATCAACCCGTTGACCGGACCCTTCACAGATGCTGTAAATACGTTTTACGGGCGGGGTGAGATTCCGATTGGAGTGACCCGGGATGCACAACGTCGCGAGAGCCGTTACCTGAAGCTGGTAAATGAAAAGGACGAAGAAGAGTGGCGCTATCCACATGATGTTCGCTCCAATGAAGATTTACCAGATGCGGTGACTGTTCTACGCAAGACGCTGATGGCACAGCCGGATCATTCGGTGGTCTTGATTCAGGTCGGTCTGGCAGCGAATCTGGCAGATCTGGTGGAATCAAAGGCCGATGAAATCAGCCCTCTGAGTGGGAAGGAACTGATCCGCCAGAAAGTGAGTTTGGTATCCGTGATGGCTGGCGCGTTTGAACCGATTGACGGCAATCAGCACTTCCTGGAAGCCAATATTCGCAACGGAATCAAGTCGATGCAGCGTTTCGTCAACCAGTGGCCCCGGGAAGTTCCCGTGATCTGGAGTGGTTTCGAAATTGGCATCGCGGTTCGATATCCGCGGGAAAGCATCGCGCGAGACTTCAGCTATCGCTCACATCATATCGTGCGGGAAGCCTATCTGTTGCACAGCGGTCCCGAGCACGATCGTCCCAGCTGGGATCTGACCAGTGTGCTCTATGCGGTTCGGCCGGATGACGGATATTTCACGTTGTCACAGCCGGGACGGGTGACCGTGGAAGACGACGGTTTTTTGAAATTCCAGCCGGAAGAACTGGGCCGCGATCGTTACCTGGAAATGAATCCCGAACAGGCGATCCGCGTGCGAGAAGTATTGCGGGATCTGGTCAGCCAGCCTCCTGCCCGATGCGCGCCTTGATGTCTGAACCAGGGGGCCGGGAGCAGAGACTCCAGGCACTCCTCCCGTCATTTGCTGACTTTGCGGTTCACTTCTTCCAGTAGAATGTCGATGGATTCACACATCTCTTTTTTCAGCGCATGCAGACTGTTCTGCATGACTGCCAGGCCATCGATGCGCTGAGTACTCTGTCGAGTCTCTTCTGTTGTGCTGGCGGCAACAACTGGTTCCGGCTCTGCAATTTCCGGCGGTGGTTCTGAAGAGCGCATGGAACCACGCAATTTGTTGACGAGCAGTTCCGTATCAATGGGTTTGATCAACATATCTTTAAACCCGATCGCGAGCGCGTCCCTGGTCAGTTCTTTCATGCGGGGAGAGGATGTTCCATGCTCCCGGGTGACCATCAGAAAGAAGTTGAGCGGGGGGATGATCCCTTCATCATTGAAACGTTCAATTTTGGAGGCGGCTTTGTAGAGATCGATGGCATTCATGGAGGGCAGGAAGAGGCTGGTGAGCACGGCGTCGACAGAAAAATCTGTTTTAAGAATGGCGAGCGCTTCTTCCCCACTCTCTGCGGATACCGTGTCAAAATTGTGGCGGGAGAGTTTCTGGTTCAAACTCTGACGTATGAACCCGATTTCATCGACAATCAGTATTTTCATTTTCGATTCCTGCTGTGAATTAAAATCATTCGCTGTCAGCTACTTGATTTGGGGGTCTTTCACTTAATCATCTATCGCCTTATAGAAATAAAATAAAAATGGGGGATATTACCCAATTCCAGATAGAGTATTCACCTCCTTATTGAATTTGAAGTTGTGTATAGGTAGAACAGGTGGAATAGGGTGTTGTTAGGTGCTATATTTATACGTAATTGGGCCTGTTTCACTCCTTTATCTTATTCCAAGACAAATCGATTCTGATACCAGCTAAATTGAGCCGGTCATACCTGTTTTAGCCAGCATTCCTGTTATCAGGGCTGCTCTCAAGCTGATCATCAGCGTGCCCGCGGGCGATAGACGCTATGTTTCAGCCGCATTTTGAAAAGAACTGAAGTTCGAGACGACGGATCGTTTCCTCGGTATTTCTCCCCTCTACATTCAGTTGGTTCTAGTTGTGTTCATCAATTCCTGGATACAGAACCACACTGGAAATCGGTACTACTTGATCTGTTGAAAAAAACTGGCAAGTATCTCAAATTAAATAACTTGTAGAAAACACAGTCACCCAGCGACTAACCATCACGTATTTATTATAGACATAGAGATAGAAAAGTAAGGAAAACGGACTCATGTGTTTACAGCGGGGGAGTCTATTAATTCGCTCCGTCTGTGAAAGCGCTTTTGCTTTCTAAATGGAATTATAAGAGTAACTGAGATCTGTGGCTTGTGAATGAGAGTCATTGATAGAAATACATTCCCCGTTCAGGTAGATATTGAACGGCTTGATTCTACGACTCTCTATTAAATGCCAGGACAACTTTGAACAGACACACTTTTAGAGGCACGAATGAGCGATTTTGTTGTGTATGTGATCGATGATGATCTTGACGTGCTGGATTCTATTGCAACACTACTTTCCACATCAGGTTATGAAGTAAAAACGTATCACAACGTCTATGCATTTCTGGAATCGAAAGAGAATTCCACTCCGGGTTGTGTGCTGATCGATCTGGTCATGCCCGAAATCTGTGGCATTGAATCAATGGAGCTGATTCGCAAGCAGCGGCTGTACTATCCGGTCGTGATGATGAGTGCCTACGGAGATATTGAAAAAGCAGTATCAGCAGTCAAACTCGGGGCCTGCGACTACCTGGAAAAGCCATTTGAGAAAGAGAAGTGCATCAAAGCGATCGAATACGCGAGATCACAACTCAATGAGGAAGGCGGTCCTGCCGATGCGGACAGTCAGGAATATCTGGAACTCTATGACAACTTAACCCGACGCGAAAAACAGGTCTTTCACCTGATTGCAGATGGGCAGGCGGGAAAACAGATTGCAAATGCGATGTCCATCAGCTACCGCACCATGGAAAAACATAAAGCCAATGTGTTGAACAAGCTGGGCATTTCAAGTGCGACGGATATCGTGCATATTCTATACAAAATCAAAGACATGCCCGGTTTTCAGAAAGACGGAAACGACGCCTGAGTTCCACTCTGCCACACTTCGCCAGCCACTGCGCGGTAGGATAATCTGCCTGATCGTTCAGGCTTAACTGAGCCATTTAATGGCTTTCCCTGTCTGCTGGGAGCATTGCTTAACCACTCTGGTTTTAATCTGTTGCCCTCGATTAGTGAGGCGTGATCTACAAATTCCGAAGCTGGATTGGGGGGATTCCCCCATCGATTTTGACTGATCGAAAGTCGATAAACCGAACATCAGCATATTTTAACTCTCTCAGTGAGTGACAAGAAATCGGGGTCTTTCACAAGCTGAATTATCTGAAGGGGAAATGTCTAACTAAAGCGTATTAACATTCTGCCAGACAGAAGGGCCTGTCATGACATCCAGACAAAGTCGATCCGTTGTGGATCAATTTGCGAGTCAGCTGTTACAACTGAGTATTGATGTCTCCATCGCAGTCGATGAGCGGGGCGTCATTTTAGCGGCGACCAATTCAATCAGCGATCTATTTGGCTGGAGTCGCGAAGACGCGAGTGGGCAGAATATTCGAGAACTGATTTCTGAATCCAGTCTCGAACAGTTCGATCATTATATTGTCGAATCACTGGGAACAGCATCCGGAACTGCCCGGAATATAATGGCCAGGCGAAAGGATGACTCCTGTTTCGCGACCGAACTGACCCTGAAGCCCGTTGACGACCCCGACGACCAGATTCAATTTATCGGTGTTTTCCGAGACTGTAGCGAGCAGCGCAAGTCGCAGAACAAACTGGATGAATACGTCGAGCGGCTCAAACAGTCTCGCAGAGAGATGAAACGCAAGGATTTTCAGCTCAAATCCGCCATGAGCATCGTTGATCGAGCCAATCAGGCTAAGAGTGAATTTCTGGCGAACATGAGTCACGAAATACGCACTCCGATGACGGCCATCCTGGGATACACCGATCTCCTGAAAGAGCATTCCGCCGGTCAGGAGCAGCAGGAACTGATTGAGATTATTCAGAATAATGGTGCGCATCTGCTGCAGGTCATCAATGATATCCTGGATCTCTCCAAGATCGAAATGGGGGACTTCGCCATCCGGAAAGTCCACTGCTCTCCGCTGCGGGTCTTGAGGGAAGTGATTGATGAATATCAGCCCCTGGCATCTCAGAAGGGGCTCAGTCTCCAGACGCGGTACCAGAAATCATTGCCCGATTCGATTCAGACGGATCCGGGTCGCTTGAAACAGGTCCTGGCGAATCTGATCAGTAATGCCATCAAGTTTACTAATACAGGGCATATTGAACTGGATGTGCGAATGTCTGTTCAGTCACCCCTGGATCGGATTCTACAGCTCAGCGTGAGTGATACGGGGATTGGAATCCCTGCTGAAAAACTGAAAACCATTTTCGAGCCGTTTACCCAGGCTGACAGTTCAACATCGCGCAATTATGGTGGCACCGGACTGGGACTGACTCTGAGTCGCAAGCTGGTACAAATCCTGGGCGGCAATCTGACCGTACAGTCTACACTCGACCGAGGTAGTGTCTTCACGGTCACGTTGCATCTGGAACCGGATGAAGATCAGCTCTTGTCTCACGGACTGGGATTCCAGTTCGAAACTGCTGGCTCAAATACGAAGGACATCATAAGCCCTGAAATGGACCAGCGGTCCTGTGGTAATGCGGAGAAGATTTTGCTGGTCGATGATACGCCGGAGATCCGTCGTCTGTTTACATACCTGTTGAACAAGATGGGGTTGGATGTCAAAACGGCATCCAATGGAAAAGAAGCCGTGGATCAAATTCGAACCGCTGTGGCACAGAATGCTGCTTTCGATCTGATTCTGATGGACATGCAGATGCCTGTGATGAGCGGTTATGAGGCAGTACGGATTTTACGGGAACAGGAAATACCGGTTCCCGTGATTGCGATCACGGCGCATGCCCTGGTTGCCGACCGGGAAAAATGCCTTGCTGCCGGCTGCACAGACTATCTCAGCAAACCGGTCAAATTCGATGTCCTGTATGAGATGGTGCAACGCTACCTTCCCGCCCGGGCGATGCTGCAACTGAATCATAACTGAGCGGGAAGTCGTTTCAGTCGTGAGCAGCGTCGGCTCTGATTTACCGATTGTGCTCAGTGCGAGGACGTTCGAGGGGCTTCTGACAGGCAGGCAACTGGATACAGAAGGTTGCTCCTTTGCGGGGGTTGGGAAGAAACCACATTTTTCCCTCCGCGGACTGGATCAGTGAGCGGCTGAGAGACAGGCCGATTCCCAGTCCGGACTGTTTGCTTGTCGCGAAAGGAGTAAACAGTTTACTGCGGAAGCTTTCGGGAACACCGCAGCCGGTATCTGAGACGGATATCTGAATCATTCTGTCGGTTGTGGAAGCCGTTGAAATAGTCAACGTGCGGGGAGCCGGGGAATGTTCCATGGCTTCTACCGCGTTTTTAAAGAGGTTGACCAGTACCTGTTCAATCTGCACGCGGTCAGCATAGACGGTCGTAAACTTATGCTTGTAGCAGGTTTTGACTTCGATCTGTTTGAGTCGGATCTGGTAGTTGATGATCTGCAGAGCGCTGCGGATACTGTCGTGAATATTAAACAGGAACCTTTGTTGCGGCTGTTTTTGAGTAAATGCTTTCAGTCTACGGATAATCTCACCGGAACGCAGTGCCTGTCTTTCAATTTTTTCGCGGAGTTGGCTGACATCTTCTCCCTGTTCCATCAGGCTTTTCATCGCACCACAGTAATTGGCGATCGCTGTGAGAGGTTGATTCAGTTCATGTGACAGCCCCGCGATGAGTTCACCTTTCACGACCAGACGGGAGACATGGGCCAGCTCATCACGATATTCCTGGGCAATTCTGCTGGCCTCAACTTTTTCGGTGATGTCCTGAATGGTGCCGTACATCAGCTGACTCTCACCCGTTGCATCCGGTTTGAGTCCTGCCTGAAGATGGACGTATCGAATCTCCCCCTGTGGCCGCACGATACGATGCTCGAAACTGAACGGCAGCCTGTTATCAAGAGTGTTGGTGATCACCCGGGTGACCAGCTTCCGGTCTTCAGCATGCACCATTTCCATGAAGGTCTGCGTTGTGGGTTGGAAATCGAAGTCTCCCAGACCCAGAATGCGATAGATCTCTTCCGACCACCAGAGTGTGTTCTCCCGGGTATCCCATTCCCAGCTGCCGATGTGGGCTTGTCGCTGTGCTTCTGACAGACGGGCATGCACGTGTTGTAATTTAATTTCTGCGGTTTTTCTTTGTGTGATGTCCTGGATAATCACCAGAGTCTCTTCTGGCTGGTAAGGTAGCAGCCGAGCCTGGAACCAGCGCATTGCCTGTGTTATTTCCAGCGCGTATTCAAAAGTGACAGGGGCCTGTGACTGGATCAGTTCCTGCTGTGCCGTTTCAAACTGACTGGCAACAGACGAGGGGAAGATCTCGTGCAGATGTCTCTGGTGTACCGTTTCGACCGGCAGAAAGTGGTGCTGATTCTTTTCATTCACGAAGCGGGTAATGACACCTCGTAAATTCAGATGAAAATAGAGGTCCGGATTCACATCCAGAATCATTTGTAACTGGGCAGACCGTTCTGTCTCCCAATGTTCCAGCATTTCCTGTCGCAGTTTTTCATTGATCTGTAAGCGCGTGGAAGGCTGAAGCAGTTCGGGGAGAAAATTGAGATCCTGAATTGTGGTCAAAGCAACATCCATGTGCTGATCTCGCATTCTGTGTTGTGTTGAAGGGCTGACCGACCCGATCACTGTACCTCATGTAGAGGGAGCTGGAGTTCAGGCCAGGAAATGTTCAAGTCTGTATGAACTGTCGCTATCAGGAGGATTATGTCTGGTTTTGGTTTTTAGATAAACCCCGATTTATGTACTGGGTTTCGCTGTTAGATAGAAACAGGGAGGGCAGGAGTATCTGTAACCGGCAGAGGGCAGACACTGCGCAGGTCAATGCGAAAGCGAAGCACCTGAGGTGGGGGAAGCAGAAAGCAGTTCTGCAAAGAGAAACAGTAATAGCCGAGGCGGGACTCGAACCCGCACGCCCTTTACGGACCCGGGATTTTAAGTCCCGTGCGTCTGCCAATTCCGCCACTCGGCCATGACTTTAAGAGTATATAGATTATTAGGTTATGTATTGCAAGCGAGAACCGGAAAAACAGGGACCTGAGATCCCCGCCGATAACCGGTCTGGTCAGATTCAGCTGCTTTTCTACTCAATCAAAAATAGAGGTTAACCACCGTTCTGGTTTTTCCTGATGCGTCGTCTGCGGCGTTGCAAAGCCGAATCGGGAGAGGAAGATGTGCTCGTTGGCGCTCGTTTTTTCTTCTTCTTTTTCTTCGGTTTGCTCAAGCGAGAACGTAGAAAAATAGAGTTGTCATAGGCGATATAACCTCCCCCGATCAGTAGCAGCAAAGGGATCAATGGGCTCAGGTTTACGAGCCAGTTTGACCCTTTTTCCAGGACCGCTTTGGAATGATCTTCCGGAGAATAAAATACCGGGTGTTTTGAGCCCACGGGGTATTTATCAACGACCTCTTCGGCGTGGGAGGGAATGGGAGTCTCAAAACTACGGAAGGCGATGTCTGAACTTGTATAGTTTTTTCCATCAACCGAATAGCGATAAGATACGATTGGTGTCCAGGCAGGTCTTCGACGATTTTGACCTGTCTTGACCTCAGATTGCGTGATTTCCGCTTCCGTCTGAGGCCAGTTCGCGCTTTGTCTGGCTTCGCTAATTTTCTTGAATGTCGGTTTGATCAGAAACGGTGCCCCGATGACCATGGCGGCACCAATCAGGGCTTTCGCCAGTAGAAACCAGTTTGGATCTCCTGGGTGGGGAGCTAAAGCTCTCATGAATCGTCCTCAGCTGAGTAGCCTCTCGTCAGCCCACTCGCGATCAAAGGGACTGAGCAGATGTCAGCTTACGATTCTGGTGGACATTCGCGTCTTTGTCAATGCGTTTCACTACATCACATGGGCGAATTTTCATACTCGTCGGGCAGATTGGACCCCGATTAATAGGTCTCATCAGCCAGGCCACGGGCACGACGTCGTCTGCGACGACGGTGCAACCAGCGTTCGCCATCTTCGGCTTCAGCGAAAAAGGAACCGGCCAGCATGCGATAGAAAAACAGCAGAATGAAGGCACCACCGGTGGCCGCCAGGAAACCGATCGAACTGATCGGCGTGACACGTGCTCCGTCCCAGAAAAACATCAGGGTTCCACAACCGACCACACTGCCGCCGATCCCCATTAACATTGTGCTGACGGCACCCCCTGGATCTTTTCCGGGCATGATCGCCTTAGCTGCCAGACCTACCAGCGTGCCGAAGCCAACCCAGACTAACATCTCGTTGACGGCTTCCTGCAGAATCTGAGTCATGTTCTCATCAAACATTATGACGGTCCTTCGTCGCTAAATGCTTTTAGATCTTGTGTTTAGGGGGGGATTGTGTCTATGAGCAGGTTGGCCCGGTGAGGAGAGGCTCTTCTTACCCGACATAGTTATTATCGTCAAGACCGATCTGAAACTTGGGTTACGAACCGTTTTACTGGAATTTGGCTCAAGTTATTTACGTTTTTGAGACGCAAAACGTGGCTGACTTTAACTGAGCTTAACCACTGAGCCAATCGTCCAGATGCTCAGCCACGAACGCATCATCATTCAGATGGGGGTAAGCTTCATAGATCCGATCAATCTCAGCCAACTGTCCGGGGCCCAGGGTTTCCTGGGGATTCAGGCACCAGATTCCCTCCAGCAGCCCCTGACGACGCAGCACTTCATGAATGCCGGGGATACAACCCTGGAACCGGTTAGCCACGTCAAAGAAGGCTGCGTTGCAGTCCGTTACTTCGGTGTTCAACTGCATGATGGAAAGCGGAATGGCTTCACCGCGGGAGGCGATCTGTTGACATTCATCGAGAATTTCCACAGCCCGACTGGTCCAGACAGCCCAGTGTCCGAGCAGGCCGCCCCGGATGCGGCGTTCGAGGACATTCTCTCCCGAACGAAAACGGAATGGTGTGACCAGGTCGAGTACGATGTTGTCATCATTCCCCGTATACAGGGCGATATCTTCGCGGCCCGATTCTGCCACCGCGCGGATCACGTCCAGAGTGTGATAGCGGTTGAAGGGGGCCATTTTAATCGCGGCCACGTTTTCAATCTCACAGAACCGCCGCCAGAAGGAGTAAGGGAGCAGTCGTCCGCCCACGTCCGGTTGCAGATAGAATCCGAAGACGGGAATGATTTCAGCCACGGCGCGACAATGTTGAATCAGCGTCTCTTCATCCACTTCCTTGAGAGCAGACAGGCTGAGCAGACCATAGTGGTAGCTGGCTTCTCGTGCAATACTGGCTTCCCGTGTGGCCTGATCGGTGGGACCACAGATGCCTGTGACGCGAATCAGGGGAACGCGTCGTGTCGCATCGGCCCGGTCCATCTCTTCGCTGGCCAGTTCCAGAACGGGTTGAAACAGATCGATACCCGGTTCGCGTATTTCAAACTGTGTCGTATGCACGCCGACTGCCAGTCCGCCCACACCACTGGCGATGTAATAGCGCGAAAGTGCCCTTTGCCGGCGTTCATCCAGTTGTCGGGAGGCATTCAGGGCCAGGGGATGTGCCGGGATGGCGGTTCCCTGTTGGAGCGTTTTCGTAATGATGGACGGTGTCACAATTCGTTTGCATCCTGATTCAAAGCGAGGAAGTGATAGTCAGCTGACTTTAGAATTTGCCGCTACGCGATTCAAAGTGAGTCGGCTTGCCCAGCAGGGGGCCGTCGGTTTGAATCCAGTGTGCGATCCAGTCGAATATCTGTTCGACATCCACCAGCGGGGCTCCGTACTTCTGATGACCATACTGGCCGTTATTCAGCAGGGCGTCCCGCGCTTCACTGCCTGTGAAGTGCACCGGTTTTCCGAAGAGTTCTCCAAACCGTTCGCAGACCTCGCGCACTTTGAGAATACACGGACCGGCGACATTCAGGTAAGCCGGTGGGGTAGTGGCATCGGGCAGCGAGCAAAGCGTCATCGCATTCGCGTCTCCCTGCCAGATCACGTTGACGTAACCCATGGAAACATCAATCGTCTGTTCCTGGTAGACCTGAAGTGCGAGATCGACAAGTACACCGTAGCGGCACTCGGTGGCGTAGTTCAGGCGGATGATCGTCATCGGGATCTCCAGCGTGCGGCTGAAATGTTCGAACATTCGTTCGCGACCCAGGCAACTCATCGCATACTCACCCACGGGATCGGGCTGATCGGTTTCGACCGAACCCGAACCGTTTGCAGGGACGAGTCCGTAGATATTGCCTGTGGAAAATGCGGTGATGCGGCTGTTTCGATACTTGTTACAGACCAGGGCAGGAAGATAAGTATTCATGGCCCAGGTCAGCGATTCGTTGCCCGTGGCGCCGAATTTCATGCCCGCCATGTAGATTACGTTGGGAACGTCAGGCAGACTCTGGATGAAATCGCTATCGAGCAGATCTCCTTTGATCGTTTCAATGCCGAGGTCTTCCAGAGGCTGACGGCTGGATTCATCCGAAAAGCGGCTGACGCCGATTACGCGCCGGGTGATTCCGGCGGCTTTATCGGCGCGGAGGATCATCTGTGCCAGCGTTGGTCCCATTTTGCCCGCGATGCCCAGCAGAATCAGATCGCCGGGAGTCTGTTGCAATGCTTCAATCACGCCGGGTGTGGGGCGGCTGAGCAGTTCTTCGAGTTGTGCGACGTTCTCAATTGTTTCGGGAAATTCCTGAGGCATGGTGTCCCTGGGTATTTGTGGTCGTGTGGGAGCGATATGAAATCGAGTTCAATAACTTAAGGTTCCTAAGCATTATGGCAGGTTTCTCCCGGAAATGGAAACGTACTGGAAATGTGCACGAAACAAGGCTCAATGCGGGGGGAGTTCGCAGGCCAGCAGCTGATCCCAGTCGGGTTGATCAGCCGAGTTCTGGGAAAAATGGCTGGCGACGATCTGCCCCTTGTCAAGAATCAGCGCTGCTCCCAGCTGTTGCACATCTTTACCGGGGATGCCTGGCAGATGACCGGAGAGGATTGTCGTCTTGAAGCCGGACCACCAGATTGCAGGTCCGGCGACTTCAGAAAGCCTGCCGCGTTTGACCTGGAAGAGCTCATACAGTTTGCGCTCCGGATCACTGAAAGAGTGGACGTCCTGCAGTTGATAGCGGGCCAGCAACTGGCTTGCCTGTTGAGGTTCCATCATATGGACGATGGCAAGTTGCAGGCCGCGTTCTGTGAGTTCAGCGGACAGGGACTGCAGTTGGGCCAGAACCTCACGGCAGAAAGGGCAGCCGCCGTGCCTGAGGAACACGACGAGTACGGGGGCCTCATTGGAGAGGTCTGCCAGCGTCCTGCCACGGGAGGAAGGGAATGCCGCGAGTGCTTCCTGAAAGGGGATCTGATCCATGATGCGCTCTTTTACTTAGACACTGAGGGTTTCAGTTAACTGCTGAGTGCCAGTTTACCATAACGCGTTCGGATGTTCGCGGTGAAAGTCATCGATTTGCTGCACCGTGTCTTCGACTTTTTCCAAATCGGTGTAGTACATCGCGCTGGGATCGATCTGGTGTGCTTCCAGGTGTTCTATTTTCGCACGGATCTGCGGGACCCGGGCGATGCGGGGGAGTGCCACGAACCAGACCAGGCTGAGGGCACCGGTTACCAGCAGAAAGCCTGACCAGCGCCGGCGCAGACCAGCAGAGTGGTTTGGGGAATCAGATTTCGGACAATCGTGAGGCACTGGTACACTGACTGGTAGAGACACTAAAAGAGTTCGCTGATCACTTCACCATGATCTACGGCTATCGTAGGTCTTCCAGAGTGATCCGGGAAGTGCATTTCCGGATCCATGCCTAATACACGGTAAATCGTATGATGAATATGACCGGGACGGACGGGACGGTCCGCAGGGGCATCCCCCAGACGATTGGTGGCGCCGACAATCCGGCCCCCTTTGACACCTCCGCCGCCCAGCAGGCAGAACATGGAGTTGCCCCAGTGGTCGCGGCCGGGCGTTCCCTGGCTTAATGGAGGTCCACCGTTGCCGCCATCGTTCATGCGGGGAGTGCGGCTGAATTCACCACACAACACGACCAGCACCTTTTCACTGAGACCGCGTTGTGCGAGGTCTTCAAACAGGGCGCTCACGGCCTGGTCGACACGGGGGAGATAACTTTCCATCCCGCTCTGCAGGTTCCAGTGATGGTCCCAGCCACCGAAGTGCACGGTGACGAAGGTGGTTCCCGCTTCCACCAGACGGCGGGCCAGCAGGACACTCTGTCCCCAGGTGTGGCGCCCGTATTGATCGCGAAGCTTTTCGTCTTCGGATTTCAGATCAAAGGCGCGGCGGGCTTTTTCGCCGGTGACCATGTCGTAAGCTTTCTGGTCCAGACGATCCATGGAATCGAGCATGCCCGACTGGTCCACATCTCTGCGGAGGCGATCAAATGTTTTGAGCAGGTCTTTGCGGTCTTTGAGCCGCTGGAGGGAGAGCCCGTTGATGGGGCTCAGGTTCTGGACCTGGAAATTCTGGTTGTTGGGATCCGAGCCGGTTTCGAAGGGATCGTATTGGACTCCCAGGAAGTTGCCGCCGAAGTAACCGGGACGCAAACCGATGCTCGACGCGTAAGGGACGGAGACGTAGGCCGGCATCCCCGGATCACGCGGACCGAGAACCTTGGTAGCCATCGAGGCGATAGACGGATTCCGACCGGGTGTGCTGCCACCGCTGACGCCTCCCCGTCCGGTGAGCATCCAGTGTCCGCCGGTAAAGTGGTCGCCGGTATTGTGGTGCAGAGAACGAACGACCGAGAACTTGTCTGCACATTTCGCCTGGAGCGGAAACAACTCGGTAATGTCCATGCCGGGGACGTTAGTATGAATCGGATTCCAGATGCCCCTGTATTCGCTGGGGGCTTCGGGCTTCATGTCATAGGTGTCGAGGTGGCTCGGTCCGCCATCGAGCCAGAGCAGAATGACGGAGGTATCTTTCTTTGGGATGCCGTTCTGAGCTGCGTTTGCTTTCGCATGCAGGATCTGTGAGAGGCTGGCCGAGCCCATGCCCGCCATACCGACCTGCAGGAAGTGACGACGGCTGAGACCGTCACAATATTTGCCGCTTTTGCCAAACTCGACACGGAACATAATTGCGCTCCAGAACGCGACTAAGAAATAAGTGAACGTTGATGTATTTTAGAATCCTCTCTCTGGTTTCGTCAATAACGAAGCGCTCTGTTTCAAGTGAGAGAGCGGGAATCAGGGGAGAGGGCAAACAGCGAAGCAGGACGGTCAGCTGATGGCTGCGGACTTCTCTTTCGCCGCCCGATAAATGACGCCGTTGATTTCAGCCCCCATCATCAGAATCGCTCCGGTCATATACAACCAGACGAGTAACACAATGAATCCCCCCAGGGTGCCATAAGTTTCGTTGTAGTGTGCAAAATTTTCGACATACTCACGAAAGCCCAGCAACATGACCACCCAGCTGACAACAACAAACAGGCTGCCCGGAGTGATGATGTTCCAGGGAAGTCTGACACTGGGAACGGCCCAGTAAATGACCGAGGTCGAAATCAGCATGAAGCCGCAGGCAACTGACCAGCGGGTACCGGCTGAGAGCAGGACGTGCAGCCAGGGCATATCAAAATTGGACAGCAGCAGGCGGGCCATCGCGGGGCCGACCACCAGCAGAATCATGGCAAGTAACAACAGGAACAGCACAAAAAATGTCAGCAACAGGGAGAGTCCGCCCGCTTTGAGTAACTTTCTGCGATGATCGACTTCAAACACGGCATCCAGTCCTTTACCCATCGTGAGGAACAGGCGCATGCCCCCCCAGGATAGAAGGACCACCCCGCCCATGATCAGACTGAAAGTCGTTTTCTTCTGGATGTCGGCGATCTGGTCGAACAGGATTTGGGAGAGATCATGGGGCAGTCCCATATTGATGGCATTCTCCATACTGCGAATCAGGCCCTCGATGGGGAGTTGAGCCACACAGCCAATCAGGACCATCAGCAGAGGGAAGAGCGTGAAGATGGCGTAATAGGCGAACTGTGCGCTCTGGGCGCTAAGGCGGTGCTGGTTGTAGCCGATAAAGGCGCGACGGACCAGATCCCAGGGAGTCAGGCCTCCTAATTTCCACATCGCGAGAAAGCCGATTTTGCTCAGATCAAGTTGTTCGGTTTTGTTCATGTTTGTTTAATCTGTTCTATTACAACGGCTTACGGCAACGCGAACCTCTGGCAGCTGAACGACAATAAAAATCGTTAAAATTCCTATAATCATTAAAGGTTAACATTGGGAAAGGTCGATCTCAGAGATAGAGGGTTCTCTCTGCAGGGGATCCTGCGACTGTCACTCCGCGAGTGACGACCACTTTTACGAACTGAGATTGACCGGATTTTCCAAATGAATTCGTTACTGAAATTAAGTGTGGGTATTTTATTCTGTCTTCCTCTGACCGGCTGCGCCGGACCAGGTTATTACGATCCGTCGACCGGCATGGTCTGCGGTGGTGAGATGTACGGCCCCACCAACTTCATGGATGATATCAGATGTTCGCTTTCAAAGCACCGCGCACAGCGGATGCAAAAGCTATGCTGTAATTCCTGTGATCCGTGTAATACCTGTGATCCCTGCGGTGGCTGCAATACCTGCGGTCCTTTCAAGAAGCATGGGTTTGGTAAGAAGTTCCCTTCTACACTGGCTTCGGGAACCTTCAGCTATGGTGGCTGGGATGAAGGCCCCATGGAAACCTATCCCATGGAATCGTACCCCACGCCGAACTTCTCTTCCCAGTCCAACTGCCCGACGTGTGGTCCGCAGGGAGGGCAGGGACAGTACTATGAATCTCCACAAACCTATGAAGGTGATTATCAAGGCGACTACCACGGCGGATTCGTACCGGAAGGACACGGTACTCCCTCTGGGCCTGCAACTGTTGTCCCTCAGAAGATTGCCCCTACGCCCGATCACGGACCTAAGGGAGCCATTCAGAAACCAGCGCCTGCACCTGCTGCCGAAGAACCCATGTCTTCCGTTCCGCCTTCCATGCTGTATGCTCCGACCAACATTCCCAGTTCGGCTCAGCCCGGTCAGGGAGCCCGTCCGGTGCGGTGGGTACCAGCTCAGGTTCACTAAGCAGACGCGGAGTGCAGCAGAAATCTCAGGCCGTCTATCAACAATGAACGTGCCGGCCTGAGTTGAGAACAGATCCGAAAGGGAAGGGACCCTTGCCGTGCAGCGAACTGAAACTCTAATGCAGGGAACCGGTTCTCTGTCTGTTCGTCTTCTGAATTGTCTGCTGACTCTCTCCATCGTAGTTCTGGTTTCTGCCAGGACGACGGAGTGTCAGGCGGAGCTCTTCGAAGTGGGGCCCGATAAAAAGTATACCCTGCTGGAAAAAGTTCCCTGGGAAAGTCTCTCGCCGGGGGATGAGGTCCAGATTCACTGGCGGACGCAGCCTTATCGGAGTAAATGGGTACTCTGTCGACGGGGGACCCAGGCGAAGCCGATCGTGATCAAAGGCATTCCCTCCGAGAAAGGGGACCTGCCTGTCATCGATGGTCGACGTGCCGTCACGCGACCGCAGCTCCGCTATTGGGGCGAACAGCGGGGCATCATCAAAATTGGTGGTGCCCGCGATCCTGCTGATACGATGCCTGCGCACATTGTGATCGAGAACCTCGACATCCGCAGTGCACGTCCCTCCTTCTTCTATTTCAGTTCGGACGGACTGCAGAAGTATTTTCAGAATGCCGCGGCGATCTTCATTGAAAAAGGGGAACACATTACGATCCGCAACTGCTTCCTGCACGATTGCGGCAACGGTCTGTTTATCGCCCCCGACTCGAAAGAGATCCTCGTTGAGAACTGTGCGATCTATCATAACGGGATTGCCGACAGCTACTACGAACACAACGTTTATACTGAAGCAGCCGGGATGATCTTTCAGGGAAACTACCTCGGTCCGCTTCGCGAAAACTGCCTGGGGAACAATCTCAAAGATCGCTCTGCCGGCCTGGTCGTGCGCTACAACTGGATCGAAAGCGGCAACCGACAGCTTGATCTGGTCGATGCCGAGGGCAGCGATACGATTCGCTTTGATCCCCGCTATCGGACCACGTATGTGTATGGCAACGTGCTGGTGAAACGGGAAGAAGATTCGAACACGCAGATGATTCACTACGGTGGTGACAGTGGCGACGAAGACAATTATCGCAAGGGGACCCTGTTTCTCTACAACAACACGATGGTTTCCCGGCGGGCGTCCACTACGCTGGTGCGTCTGTCAACCGCGAGCGAACACCTGGACTGCCGGAATAACATTCTTTATACCTCGCATGATGGCAGCAGCCTGGCGATTCTCGATGAAGCGGGGACGGCGAGTCTGAGTCATAACTGGATCAAACGGGGCTGGAAAGCCGCGCATTCCACTCGCTTCGGCAAGGTCAGTGCGGAAGACGAAATTCATTCCGGTGCCGATCCGGGATTTCAGGACGAAGAGAAAAACCTGTTCTTCCTCACTGCCAAGTCCGCCTGTCTGAATAAAGCGGGGGCCCTACCGGAAGCCGTGAAAGCAAATTTCCCCGTAAAACAGGAGTTCAAAGGTCCCCGGGGAATGAAACAACGCCCCGCAGCATCGTTGAACGATCTGGGGGCGTTGGAACGAGAATCCGAAGAGTAGCCTCTGCTATCGTTCGCTTAGCCTTTGTATTCGCGGGCAACTTCGACCAGTGTGCGTACCATGCAGCCGGTAGCGCCACCTTCACGGTGAGGCAAATTGGCTGAAGCGAAGGCCGGGCCAGCGATATCGAGATGGACCCACGGGGTTTCACTGACAAAGTTTTCCAGGAACTTGGCGGCGGTGATCGCACCACCCCAGCGAAGACCGACGTTTTTCAGGTCTGCCACATCGCTTTTAAGCTGCTCACCAAACTCGGGGAACATGGGCATTTCCCAGACCGATTCACCGGTGGTTTTGGCTGCGTCCTGGACCGCCTGTGACCATGCTGGAGTGTTGGAGAAGACGCCGGTGACATCTTCACCCAGAGCGACGACACAGGCACCGGTCAGCGTGGCGAGATCGATCAGGTTCGAGGCCCCGCGGTCAACGGCCAGCGTGAGGACGTCGGCCAGAACCAGGCGTCCTTCGGCATCGGTGTTGAGGACTTCGATGGTCTTGCCGTTCCGGGCTTTGAGGACGTCACCCAGTTTGTAAGACGAACCGTTGACCATGTTTTCCACGAGTCCCATGTAGCCCACGACATTCACGGGCAGCTTGAGGCGGGCAATGGCCGTCATCGCACCGAGGACCGCGGCTGCGCCACCCATGTCGCATTTCATGGTCTTCATGCCGTCACTGGGCTTGAGTGAAAGTCCGCCGCTGTCGAAGGTGACTCCTTTTCCGACCAGGGCCAGTGTGGGAGCGGAGGCAGCGCCACCCTGATGTTTCAGAATCGCCAGGCGGGGAGGCTGATCACTGCCCTGGGCGACGGCCAGCATGGAGCCCATCTTTTCGTCTGCCAGTTGTTTTTCGTCGAGGATCTCTGCTTCCAGACCACATTCCTTCGCGACTGCCACAACCTTGTCGGCAAAGCTGACGGGAAAGATATCGCCGGCGGGACGGTTGACCACTTCGCGTGCCAGGTTAACGGCTTCGCCCAGGATTGATCCCTCTGTGATTGCCTGTTGAATTTCAGCAGAGTCCGCGCCCGCGATCGACACTTCCTGGAAGGGGAAGCGGCCAGGTTCGGCCCGGTACAGATCCTGACCCACCGAACCGACGGTCATGGCGGTACTGATCTGACGGGCGATCTGGGCTGCGGAGAGTGAGCTTTCTGATACTTCGGGGAGCAGGACCGCGGCGCGGATCTCTTTTTTGGTTGAGATGGCACGGGCGGCGGTCATCAGGGATTTTTCCAGCGCTGCCAGCGAGAGGTCTTTTGCGGGGCCCAGTCCCGCCAGCAGGATGCGTGGGGTTTTGATTCCGCTTAATCCGAGCAGGGTGGCGTTCGACGCCAGTTTGCCCGTGAAGTCTTCAGCTTCGATCAGGCGGCTGATCTGACCACTGATCGCTTCGTCCAGTTTTGACACGTCGGCGGGGAGCGGGGCTGCTTCGGCCAGGGGGATAATCAGCCAGTCTGCTTCGATTGCGGAGAGTGCGTCATTCGTCAATTGTGTCGCCATCAGTTTTAAAATCCCTTTATCGTTGGAAAACATCAGATTAAGATGGGTGAATTCACAGCATAGCAAATCGGAAGGAAAAACCCAATGAGAGACATCAGGATCGCCGCCGTCCAGTTTGAACATCGTAACGGAGACAAGGCATATAATCTGCAGCGCATCCGTGAGCTGGCTCAACAGGCGGTCGACCAGGGGGCTGAGATTGTCAGCTTCCATGAATGTTGTATCCCCGCTTACACATTCGTGCAATCGTTCTCCAAGGAAGAACTGTTGGCACTGGCTGAACCGGTTCCTTCCGGGCCGAGTACACAGGAACTGATGTCAATCTCCCGGGAAGTTGGCGTGCCCATTCTGGCCGGCCTGTTCGAAGAGGACGAGGGGGACGTGTATAACACGTACGTCTGTGTCGATGGGGATGAACTGGTGGCCCGCTTTCGCAAGCTGCATGCGTTTGTGAATTCGCATCTCTCTTCCGGCAGTGAATACGCGGTCTTCGATTTGCGGGGTTGTCGTTGTGGGATCTTGATCTGCTACGACAATAACCTGATCGAAAACGTGCGGATGACAGCCATGCTGGGGGCCGAGATCATCTTTATGCCACATGTGACCTGCTGCCTCCCGTCGGTGATGCCCGGGCGGGGACTCGTCGATCCGAAACTGTGGGAGAACCGGGACCGGGATCCAGTACGGCTGCGACAGGAATTTCAGGGACCCAAGGGGAAAGGCTGGCTGATGCGCTGGCTGCCCGCGCGGTCTTATGACAACGGCGTGTATGCGATCTTCACGAACCCGGTCGGCATGGATGACCAGGAAGTCAAGCCGGGGCTTTCGATGATTCTCGATCCGTTTGGAGAGATCATCGCCGAGTGTACGAACCTCGGAGATGACATCGCGATCGCATTGTGCACCGAGGAAAAACTGTCGCAGGCCAGTGGGCGACGTTACATCCGCGCCCGGCGTCCCGATCTGTACGGCAAGCTCGTGGAGCCACCGGCGGAACCTCCCGTAACCCAACCAGGGTGGGAGCTGAAGCCCTCCAGTTGAGCACGGATTATGATTTCAGCGCCGGATCATCAAAGCCGGCTTCCGCGAAGCCTTTGGCGCGGAGCTGGCAGGAGTCACAGTGACCGCAGGGCGTGCCATCGGGCAGTGGGTCGTAGCAGCTGTGGGTCAGGCCATAATCGACGCCGAGTTCCATCCCTTTTTTGATGATCTCGGCCTTGGTCAGCGAAATCAGCGGCGTATGCACCTTCCAGGTACCGCTGTGTTCCACTCCCGATTTGGTGGCGAGGTTGGCCATTTTCTCGAAGGACTCGATGAACTCGGGGCGGCAGTCGGGGTAGCCGCTGTAATCGACGGCATTCACGCCGATGAACAGGTCGAAGGCATTCAATGTTTCGGCCCAGGCGAGTGCCAGCGAGAGGAAGACCGTGTTCCGGGCCGGGACGTAGGTAATGGGGATGCCGGCTTCCAGGTCATCGTCCGAGCGATCTTTGGGGACTTCGATGTCGGCGGTGAGTGCCGAGCCGCCGAAGACACGAAGGTCCAGCGGGAAGGTGACGAAGTGTTGCGCATCGAAAGCCTGACAGACTTTTTTCGCGGCGTCCAGCTCATGCCGGTGCCGCTGTCCGTAGTCAAAGGAGAGAGCATACAGTTCAAAACCGGCATCGGCGGCGATGGCCAGCGTGGTCGCGGAATCGAGACCGCCACTGACGAGCACAACAGCGCGGGGGGCAGCGGATGACATAAAAAAACACTCCTGCAGGGATCGTGCGCTTAAAAAGTGAAACCTAGCAGGAGTGGTAGATGGATGCAATCGCTGAGCTGAAATCCACGCCTGATTTCTGGATCCCGTGTTGAATTTCCGTAATCCGGCTTAGAACAGGCCTTCGATCAGTTCTCCGGCAGCGACCGGCGTGGGGCGGGCGAGCCGGGGGAAATAAGTCTGGTGAGCGTCGATGCCCAGTGCGTGATAAATGGATGTCGCGAAGTCCTCGGGTCGCCAGGGACGCGTGCTGGGCAGACTTCCTTTACGGTCGGTGGCACCAATCACAGTTCCTCGTTGCACAGGTCCGCCTGCCATGAGGACACTACCTGCATTCGGATAGTGATCGCGGCCTGCGGTGGCGTTGATTTTCGGTGTGCGTCCGAATTCACCCATCGCGACAACCAGGGTTGTGTCGAGCAGTCCCCGCTCATCCAGGTCATCCAGCAGGGCAGAGAGTGACGTATCCAGTTGAGGAACGTTTCCGGGGCCGGAGTAACTGTGCCAGCGTTTGCCTTTGGGCAGGTCGGCGGGAGGTTTGGAGAAGGTCATCATCGAATCGAAGAGCCAGCCGTGGTTGTCCCAGGTGCCGTTGGTTTTGGCATTCCCGAACAGTCCCCCCTGGACGGCTTGATTGATCGTCACAAAGCGGGCACCTGCTTCCACCAGGCGCCGGGCCAGCAGGACGCGTCGCCCGTAAATGTTATCGCCGTAGCGCTTGCGGGTCTGTATCGGTTCTTCTTCGAGGTTAACCGCTTTCTGCATTGCGCCGCTGGTCAGCATGGCGATGGCTTCGTCGGTGAATTTGTCGACCGATTCGAACTGCGAGTTCTGAATCTCCTGCAGGCGGCTCAGATTTTCCAGCTGCGCGAGCATTTCCAGTCGGTTTTCGAAACGGACCTGTGACAGGTTCAGGCCCCCCAGTTCCATTTCCGGTTTGCTGGGATCCCCTTTGAGATCGAAGGCGGAAAAAGCGGTGCCCAGGTAGCCGGGAGGATCGGTATATCGGGCGGCGACCGGCAGGCCCAGATGGGGAGGCACGCCGGGAACGCGGCTGCCGTACAGGGCCGAGACCAGACAACCAAAGTTGGGGAAATACTGTTTGCCCGTCGGTTTGAATCCACTGGCGACATGCTGAGAGCCGGTGCTGTGTGAGCCGCTCTTTCCCTGCCAGGAACGGATCAGCGCGACCTTGTCCATCCGCTGCGCCAACAGGGGGAGCTTCTCGCAGATTTGAATTCCAGGGACGTTGGTGTCGATCGGTTTCCAGGGACCACGGATTTCGGCGGGGGCTTCAGGCTTGGGATCGAAGGTCTCAAAATGGCTCGGCCCGCCTGCCAGGAAGATGAAGATACAGGAGATGTCCTGCTTACCCGATTCTTTGCCGTCGGACTGTTTCGCCTGGAGTAACTGCGGCAGATTCAGGCCGAACAGACCGACGCCGATCTGCATCGCCTGTCGTCGATTCAGCAGGTGTGGCGCACACATGCCACCCGTAGTCATTTCAGTCATCACGCGGGCCCCCTGGAATGGCTGGGAGTGACGGAGAACGCAATCGCTGCGGGCTGATTATATCAACGAAAATACATGTGATCCAGAGCAGTCGTGCTGTTGCCTGAAAAACAGATCAATCAGGGAAGGTTGGCCAGCATCGATGTCAGAGCCAGAATCCGGTAGTAATCGCGGGAACCGGAATACTGATATCCAAAGGGGATGACCCGCGGGTTGTACATGCGGTCATAATTTCCGAAGCCGCGGTATTGCAGTGAGCCAAAGCGGAACGAGGGACGATAGCCGTTGTAGTAGAAGGAATGACCGTGATAGGGAGAGCCGAACCAGTTGGAGCGAATCAGGTCACTATACATGTAGAGGGCCGGCACGGATTGCAGATTGGCAAAATAGCCGTTGGTGGCCAGGGGCCAGCTGCGGAAACCGTATTGAGCTGCCATTCGCTGAATCGAACGGTGTGGTGCTGTGCAGTGCTCGCATTCCTGTTCAGGAATCTGGGGAATGTCACGAGGCACAATCACGATGGTATCAGCAGCGTTCTCGGCTGAGGCCGGCTGCGTTTGATGCAAGGGAACCTGAATCTGTTTTGTCGCGTAGGAATTCAAACCCGGGGCAGGAGTGATCTCGATGGTCCAGGTATCGGCCGAAGCGGCTTTGCCTGGTGCTTTGAGTTGCGGAGTCTTTTCTGTGTCCGTCAGTTTGGGTTTCGGGGCTTCAATTGCGGCCCGGGTAGATTGCAGCAGGCTGCCACTCAGTAGGGCGGCGCAGACGAGGGTCAATGTCAGGTTCAGTTTCATGGCTCTTCGGAGGACTTCAGGTTATTGACTCGTGTTCAAAAAAGAGTGACTCAACTTTCCATCCTAGAGGGGCCTTTGGACCATTTACCAACATATTTCCCGGCCCGATGCGGAAAAAGGGATAAATTATGGCGTCATTCGGGCTCCGGGCGCGTGGGCGGCTTGATGGATGCTGTCTGGCAGATTACTCTGCCTATGCAGGGCTCTTTGAGAATGCGGAGTCCGAGCGAAACCGAACTATTTTAACGACTTGCAGTGGAGACAGACCGTGGCCGCAAAAGCCTGGGGAGGACGATTTCAACAGCAGACTGATGCCCGCGTTGAAGCGTTTACGGAATCAATCAGTTTTGACAGTCGGCTGGCGGCTGTCGATATCCAGGGCTCGCAGGCACACGCCCAGATGCTGGCCAAAGTGGGACTGATCACGGTTGACGAAAGCCGACAGATCGTGGAAACGCTGGATCAGATCGGTGCTGAGATCGCTGACGGGAAATTCGAATTCCGCTTTGAACTCGAAGACATCCACATGCACATCGAAAGTGCGCTGATCGAACGGATCGGCGACATCGGTCGCAAGCTGCACACCGGCCGCAGCCGGAACGATCAGGTATCGACCGACCTCAAGCTTTATACCCGGGGTGCCATCGAACGCGTTGACAGCCTGCTCAAGGATCTGCAGGTTGCCTTCGTCGAACGTTGTGAGCGTGACGCCGATCAGGTGCTGCCCGGCTTTACTCACCTGCAGCGGGCACAGCCGGTCAAAGCCGCTCATTACTGGCTGGCCTACTGCGAGAAGTTCGACCGGGATCGTCAGCGACTGGCCGACTGTCTTACCCGTGTGAATGTTTCTCCGCTGGGCGGGGCGGCACTCGCGGGAAGCTCACTGCCGATTGATCGACACTTTACCGCGGAACTGCTGGAATTCACTGACGTAGCCCGGAACAGTCTGGATATCTCGAGTGACCGCGACTACCTGGCTGAATTCTGTTTCTGCATGGCGATGATCGCTACTCATCTGAGTAACTGGGCCGAAGAATGGATCGCTTGGTTCTCGACTGAGTTCGGTTTTATCAAACTGCCTGATGCCTTCACCACTGGTTCGTCCATCATGCCACAAAAGCGGAACCCGGATGTGCTGGAACTGATCCGCGGTAAGTCGGCCCGACCGATTGCCGATGTGCAGCAGACACTGGTGCTGTTGAAAGGTCTGCCGATGGCCTACAACCGGGACATGCAGGAAGACAAGCTGGCAATGTTCGACGCTTACGACACGGTCGCTGCCTGTCTGGAACTGGCGGCTGCGATGGTCGAAGGGGCAGAACTGCAGGTCGAGACAATCAACGCCAAACTGGAAGACGGCTTCCTCGATGCGACTGCCCTGATGGAGTACCTGATCAAAAAAGGAACGCCGATGCGGACCGGGCACGGGATCGTCGGGAAACTGGTTTCGCTGTGTGAATCGCGGAATATCCGGCTGGCAGATCTGTCTCTGGAAGAACTGCAGCAGGCGTGTCCCGAGATCGAAGATGATATCTACCAGGTGCTGGGCGCCCGGAACGCAATGGCGGCACTCTGTAGCTTCGGTTCGGGGGGCGAAAAGCCGGTACAAGAGCAGACCGCTTACTGGAGAGAGAAGCTCGGTCTCTAAGTCAGACTGACTGGTGCCGACGAAACAATGGTCATGAGAAATATCAAACTGACACTGGCTTATGACGGATCGGAATATGCGGGCTGGCAGGTCCAGCCGAACGGTGTTTCGGTACAGAGCTGTGTGGAAGCGGCGATCGAAAAGCTGACGCAGCAGAAAACCGGGGTACTGGTGGCGGGACGCACCGATGCCGGCGTGCATGCGCTGGGGCAGGTGGCCAGTTTTCAGACCGAGTCGAAGATTCCCTGCAAGAATATCCAGACGGGGCTGCAGCGGTTTCTGCCGGACAGCATTTGCGTTCGGGAAGTAGCCGAAGTTGCCCCGGACTTTCATGCAACATACTCGGCGGTACAAAAGCGGTATCGCTATGTGATTCATAACAGCAGCGTCAATTTTCCATTTCTGAAACGTTATGTCTGTGAGTTCGGGCGGCCGCTGGATGCGGAGCAGATGCATGTTGGGGGACAGCATCTCTTAGGCAAACATGATTTCCGCTGCTTTGAATCGCATTTCCCGAACAAGGCGACCAGCGTACGAACGGTGAAGGAACTGACGGTACAGCGGACTTCGGTCTGGCCGGTGTGGGGCACGGATCCCGGGCTATCACACAGTGCCTCGAATTCGTCGGCGGAGTTTATTACGGTCGATATTGTCGCGGACGGTTTTCTGTACAATATGGTGCGGGCGATTGTGGGGACCCTGTTTGAAGTGGGCGTGGGACGCTGGGCACCCGGGAAAGTACGGGAGATTGTCGAATCGATGGATCGTTCCCAGGCGGGGGCCACAGCGCCGGCAAGCGGGCTCTATCTGGTTCAGGTTGACTACGGCGACTGATTTTTTCAAAGTAGATTAATCCAGACGTCCTGAATTGACGTTGAACCTTTGACCGGTGATCGCCAACACGAGTTTTAATCAGACCAAAAGGGAATTATGAGTCCGCAACCACCGCCTCTGCCTCCGCATGATGCTGATGAGCCGATTTTCCTCGAAGAGCCGTTCGGGGAAGAGGGGGAGCGGATTGATGGCGAAAAGGGGCATATCTTCCCCTGCGAAGGCTGCGGGTCTGATCTGATCTTCGATATCCATACCCAGAAGCTGAAGTGCCAGCATTGCGGGTTTGAAAAAGTGATCGGCATCGATCCCGATAAGGAAATCGAAGAGCAGGATTTCTACGGCATGCTGGCTCATCTGCAGGAGCTGCGCGAACAACAGTTAGATGTGGAAGACGAGGAGGAGGAGCAGGAGGTCCGCTGCGAAAGTTGCGGGGCGACGCTCCGCTTTGTGGGAACGCTGACCAGTTCGGAATGTCCTTACTGTGCCTCGCCGATTCAGCTGGATAAAGTGCACACTTCGGAGAAGCGGGTGCCCGTGGATGCGGTGCTGCCGTTTCAGGTGGATGAAGATCGATCGCGGCTGAATCTCAAGGCCTGGGTGAAGTCACTCTGGTTTGCACCGAATGATTTTGTGGAGAAGGGGGCCGAGGGACAGTTTCATGGCGTCTATCTGCCTTACTTCACTTTTGACAGCCTGACGAGCACGTATTACTCCGGACAACGGGGCGAATATTATTACGTGACGGTCGGGACCGGGAAGAATCGACGGCGCGAACGCCGGACCCGCTGGTATCCCGCCTCCGGCAACTTCCAGAGATTCTTTGACGATGTGGTGATTCTCGCATCATGGGGTCTGCCGCGACCGCTGATTCGGGCTCTGGAGCCGTTCCCCATGCATCTGCTGGTCCCTTTCAAACACGCTTATCTGGCGGGCTTCACGGCCCGGACATACGATGTCGAGCTCAAAGACGGTTTTGTGCTGGGGAAGCAGCGGATGGACGATGCCCTGTATTCGGAAGTCTGCAGCCGGATCGGTGGGGACACCCAGCGGGTGGATACGGTCCAGAGCCAGTATGATGCGATTACCTATAAACATCTGCTGTTGCCGCTCTGGCTGATGAGCTACAAGTATAAATGCAAACTGTACCAGGTGGCCGTCAATGCAGCGACGGGAGAAGTGAATGGGGAACGGCCTTACAGCTGGATTAAAATCACGCTGGCCTGCCTGGCCGCTGCCCTGGGCATCGGTGGTGGCACGTATCTGTTCAATCAATGATCGCGTTCGTCCGTCTATGAAGGCGTTCGTCAGGGGGCAGAACGGGTAGAAATCGTCCATTTTCACAAGCTGTGACGTGCGGGAGCATCGCATTTGTGGCGAGTCTTCAGAAATTGGAAACTGATGCCCCCAGTCGGTTGCCGATCCGGCAGTGTGGAGGTACAAAAAACAGAATAAATCTGCGAACTTCCACCTGGAGACAGGTTCACTGAGCCACATTCATAAGTTAAGGAGCGATAAAGAGATGAATCATCCGATTCGAGTTGCAGTTACCGGGGCAGCTGGCCAGATTGGTTACGCCATGTTATTCCGTCTGGCTTCCGGGCAGATCTTTGGCCCCGATCAGCCGGTAATCCTGCATCTGGTCGAAGTTCCTCCGGTTCTGTCCGCTCTGGACGGGGTGGAAATGGAACTGGAAGACTGTGCTTTCCCGACCCTGGCAGGTGTCGTCAAAGCAGACAGTGATCATCTGGAAGACGCATTCGCTGACTGTAACTTCGTGATCTGCGTGGGCAGTGTACCGCGTAAAGCAGGTATGGAGCGGGGCGATCTGATCCGGGTTAACGGTCCGATCTTCACCAGCACCGGACAGGCGATTCAGAACGCTGCTGCCGATGACGTGCGGGTTCTGGTTGTCGGAAACCCCTGTAATACCAACTGCCTGATCGCAATGGCCAATGCTCCCAAGGTTCCCCGCGATCGCTGGTACGCGATGACCCGTCTGGACGAAAACCGGGCCGTCACCCAGATCGCCAAAAAATCCGGTCAGCCTGTGACCGCAATCAAGAACATGAACATCTGGGGTAACCACTCCGCGACTCAGTTCCCGGACTTCTATCACGCTACTATTCACGGCAACCCGGTTCCGGAAATCATCGAAGATCACAACTGGCTGCGGGGCGAATTCATCGAAACTGTCCAGAAGCGTGGTGCGGCTGTGATCCAGGCCCGTGGTGCTTCCAGCGCCGCTTCCGCTGCGAATGCTGCCCTGGATACGATCAAGAGCATCATCACTCCTACCCCGCTGGGCGAGAGCTTCAGTGCTGCTGTCTGCAGTGATGGCAGCTACGGTGTGGATGAAGGTCTGATCTTCGGTTACCCGCTGACCAGCGACGGCAACACCTGGAAGATCGTCGAAGGCATCGAGCACGATGACTTCGCCATGGAAAAATTCAACGCGACCCTGCAGGAACTGCGGGAAGAACGGGACGTCGTTCGCGACCTGCTGCCGGAGTAATTCGGTTTCGCGTTTCAGTCTTAGTGAAAGAGTCACGATCTCCCGGCGTGGCTCTTTCTCTTTTTACACTTACTGTTTTTTCTGATTTCTCGATGTGAGACGCTCATGCAGCCTGAAGAATTACGCCAAATCGATAACGAACACCTCTGGCATCCGTTTACCCAGATGCAGGGGCATCGTGCGGAAAACGTCCCCCTGATTGAATCCGGGGACGGGTTTTACCTGATCGACGTCGAAGGACAACGCTACCTGGATGGCGTCTCTTCACTGTGGTGTAACGTGCACGGGCATCGCGTGCCGGAACTGGATCAGGCTGTGCGGGATCAACTCGACCGCATTGCCCATTCCACACTGCTGGGGCTGGGAAGCGTGCCCTCCATCGAGCTGGCGGGAGAACTGGTTAAACGGGCGCCGGAAGGGCTGACCAAAGTCTTTTACTCAGACAGCGGCTCTACCGCGGTTGAAATTGCCCTCAAGATGGCGTTTCAGTATCACAATCAGAAACCAAAGCCTGATGCCCAGTCGCGGGATCTATTTGCCTGCATGCAGCACGCTTATCACGGTGACACAATTGGTTCCGTGAGTGTCGGCGGGATTTCCATTTTTCACGAGATCTTCGGGAAACTGCTGTTCCATTCGGTGCAGATGCCCTGTCCGGCGGCCTATCATCGTCCTGAAGGGATGAGCGAAGCTGAGTATCATGCACACTGCTACGCGGAGCTGGAACGACTGCTGGCAGAAAACCATACACGGCTGGCGGCGTTTGTGATCGAGCCGCTGGTGCAGGGAGCCGCCGGCATGCAGATGCATCCGCCCGGTTATTTAAAACGGGTACGGGAGCTCACAACCCGCTATGGCATTCCGCTGATTGCCGACGAAGTGGCAGTCGGGCTGGGGCGGACGGGGACCATGTTCGCCTGCGAGCAGGAAGGGGTGACGCCCGATTTCCTCTGTCTGGCCAAAGGGATTACAGGCGGCTATCTGCCCCTGGCGGTCACGATGACCACCGATGAAATCGCGGCGGCGTTTGAAGGTGAGCATACCGACTACAACGCGTTTTACCACGGGCATACCTATACGGGGAACGCCCTGGCCTGTGCGGCCGCTTTGGCGACGCTGGAGCTGTTCGATTCTCAGAACACGCTGGCGAACGTGAAAGCGAACGAGCAGATCCTTGCTGACCGGCTGGCGGAGTTGAAAGATCATCCGCACGTAGGAGAAGTTCGTCACAAAGGAACGATGGTGGGGATCGAACTGGTGGCGAACCGGGAAACCCGTGAAGCCTTTCCTGCCGACCGCCGCATGGGGCACCAGGTGACCCTGGCAGCACGCGAGCAGGGTGTTATCATTCGACCGCTGGGAGACGTGGTGATTCTGATGCCCGCGCCGGGTATGCCGGGCGCCCAGATCCACGAGTTGTGCGATGTGGTGTTCGCGGCCATCGATAAAGCAATCAGCCTGCAGGTGGCCTGATCAGGTTTTGTCAGAGTCGGGGTCGGTCTTGCCGGGCTCGTCGGTTGAATCCGAGTCCGCCTGCTCTCCCAGCTGTTTGAGCACCTCGCCGATATCGACGGTTTTGATGTTTTTCAGATCGTCCATCGACATGTCGGGACGTTCCATCAGTTTAGCGGTCTTACTGCGGGCAAATTCCTGATCGTTGATGGTGAATCGCCAGATCAGAAAAGCCAGGGTGATGCTGATCACCAGGAACAGAATGACGATGTATTTCACGGCTCCGGAAGAGCTGGGAGCCTGTGGCGTCTCGGAAGCGGGGAACCAGCGGATCTGGCCTGCAATCAACAGGGGTGCCGTCTGCAGCTTGCCTGCCTGCGAGGGGTAGCCGTACTTCTTGAAATAATAACCCGTGATCTGGACGGAAGGCATCTCCTGGAGATCGGGGCCCGTGGGAATGCCCTCGGGTAACTGCGTACAGAGAAATCGCCAGGGATGGGTACCGGAATCTTTGGAAAAGAACCAGCCTTCGTAGAGGGTTTTGATGCCGAACTTATTCTCTTCCGGCTTGAGAGGCACCAGGCGTTTGAGCTGCCCCTTGACGGTCATCAGTTCGCCCCGGTATTTACTGGACTCGTTCATGACCACCACGAATGGTGGGGCGGGTTCGGCGGAGCGTTCGAGAATGTTCTGCGGAATCGAAGCTGCTTTCGCGAGGAGATAATAGAGGGCGTTGGCTTCGTAAGGTCGAATGCCTGAAACACTGTCGGTGACCTGTTTGAGCAGACGGGGATCGACGCGGACATCGTATTCGCCGTTTTCCAGCTGCGGATTGACCGACGCCGGGATATCCACTTCCGGTTCCGGCTGAGAACGGAATTCACCTGGTCTGAGGTTTGAGTCTTCTTTGACGTTATAATCGACGTCGCGATCGGGATCGAGTTGTTGCTCTCCCTGTCGCTGTTCTGTCGGGGGACCGGTGAGCCAGTACCAGGTTGATTCACGGGAGGCGTAGAGGATCGCCAGCAGGATCACTCCGAGGGCGGCCACCAGACGAAAGAGCCGGACCTGATCTCGACGACTGAAGTAAGAGGGCGTTGAAGATCGATTGTGAAATCGCATGCAGAAACGCCCTTTCTTGAGTTAAGTTCCCGTTGGCAGGCAGGCATTCGACAGTCAGACTTCGTGGTGTCGAATGCTGCCCTGTTCGAAGTTTACTTTCGTTTTGGTCGGTACATGTGGGTCGCCTGACCGAGGAAGCTTTCCGCGGCTTCCATCAGGGTTTCCGAGAGAGTCGGGTGAGCGTGAATGCTCTCGGCGACATCTTCGGCGACGGCAGCCATCTCGACGGCCAACACCCCTTCGGCGATCAGTTCGCCTGCCCCCGAACCGACAATGCCGACACCGAGTACGCGTCCTTTTTTCTTATCGAAAATGATTTTGGTGAGACCTTCCGTGCGGGCCAGGGTCTGAGCACGACCGGAGGCGGCCCAGGGGAAGCGGGTGATTTCGACATCCAGTCCCTGATCTTTTGCTTCCTGCTCGGTGACGCCACACCAGGCCAGTTCCGGGTCGGTGAAGACGACAGCGGGAATCGCGATGTTATCGAATTCAGCCGGTTCACCGGCGATGGTTTCCACGGCGACTTTGGCTTCGCGGGTTGCTTTGTGAGCCAGCATCGGTTCGCCGGCGATATCACCGATGGCGAAGATGTGGGATTCGGCGGTCCGCTGATTGGAATCGTTCTTGATGAAACCACGCTCGTCGAGTTCGAGCTTTGTGTGTTCCAGTCCGATGCCTTTGTTGTTCGGACGTCGGCCGATCGAGATCAGCACGCGGTCGAAAGTCTGCTGTGGTTCGACTCCTTCACCACTGAGGTCGGCGACGATGCCGCTGTCAGTGGGAGTCAGTTTTTCGACCTTGGTATTCAGGTGAATGGCAGCGAAACTTTCCTGGAGTCGTTTCTGCAACGGTTTGACCAGATCGCGGTCGGCACCGGGGAGCAGACCACCTGTCATTTCGACGACTGTGACTTCTGAGCCCAGGGCGGCATAGACGCTGCCCATTTCCAGACCGATATAGCCGCCGCCAACGACCAGCAGTTTTTCGGGGATGTCGGCGAGTTCCAGGGCACCGGTGGAATCCATGATCCGGGGATCATCAAGATCGAAGACCGGGGGAACCGCGGGTGAAGAACCGGTGGCAACGATGGCATACTTGAAGCCGATTGCTTCCGTGGTGCCGTCGTGTCTGGTGACTTCGACGGTGCGGGAATCTTTGAAACGACCGAAGCCTTTGACGATTTCGACATTGCGGGCTCCCGCGAGCTGTCCGATGCCACCGGTCAGTTGGGTGACGACTTTCTCTTTGAATTCGCGGAGCTTGTCGAGGTCGATCTTCGGTTTTTCGAAGGTGACGCCCCAGTCAGAGGATTCCCTGGTTTCATTGATCAGCTTGGCCACGTGCAGCAGTGCCTTGGAAGGGATGCAGCCCCGGTTCAGGCAGACGCCGCCGGGGGCGACGTCGTCGTTGACCATGATGACTTTGAACCCTTTGTCGGCTGCGTCAAACGCTGCCGGGTAACCGCCGGGACCACCGCCGATGACAACAATATCGGTTTCTCTGGTTGCAGATCCAGACATAATGTGCATTAACTTTCTTTGTTTATTGATGCTTTAACGTGGTAGCAATGTCTCTGGGCTTAGCAGTCGACCAGCAGGTTGAACGGATCAGACAGCAGGCCGGAGAGTCGCACGATGAAGCGTGCAGCGTCGGCACCGTTGATCACCCGGTGATCGTAGGAAAGCGACAGAGGCAGCATGAGCCGCGAAACCGGTTTGTCGTCGATCAGCTGGAATTCATGGCGTGAGCGGGACATGCCCAGGATGGCGACTTCGGGATAGTTCACAATCGGTGTGAACGAGGTGCCACCCAGACCACCCAGGTTGGTGATGGTGAAGGTGCCGCCCTGCATGTCACTCATTTCCAGTTTACGATCGCGGGCCTTGACGGCCAGTTCGTTCATTTCATTGGCGATGGTGATGATGTTTTTCTTATCAACATCTTTGACCACGGGAACAACCAGTCCGTTTTCGGTATCGACGGCGACGCCGATATTGATGTACTGCTTGTAAATGATCTCTTCTGTTTCCGTGTCGAAGCTGGAGTTGAAGACGGAGAACTCGTGCAGCGCGATGGCGATGGCTTTCATCGCCAGGGCGGTCATGGTGACCTTGGGACCGGAGTACTTGGGTTTGGAGATAAAGAGCTTGCGGGCCGTTTCCAGATCGGTGATGTCCGCCAGGTCATGTTGAGTGACATGGGGCACGACCTGCCAGGAAAGACTCAGGTTCTGGGCAGAAACGCGAGAGAGCTTGTTGAGCTTCTTGCGTTCGATTTCCCCGAACTGACTGAAGTCGGGCAGGGGCGGCACGGCAATGCCACCACCGCCACCTGAGGAACCGCCGTTGGAGATCAGGTTCTTGACGTAGTTTTCCACATCTTCCTGAGTGATACGACCGCCGGGGCCGGAACCAGCGACCTGATAGAGATCGACGCCCAGTTTGCGGGCCATTTTCCGGGTCGCGGGACCTGCCGGAGCAGGTGCTTTGTCGTCGGAAGAACCGGCAGCCGGTTGAGGCTGCGACTTGGCAGGTGCAGACAGTGTCGGTTCCGGTTTGCTTTCGGCTGCGGGAGCCGATGTGGATTCTGCCGGTTCTGGTTTTTCTTCTTTCGCTTCAGCGGGTGCTTCTGCTTTGGCTTCTTCCTTCGCAGGAGCAGGGGCTTCCCCGTTGGATTCATCAATGGAGAGCAGCACGGTGCCGATCGCGACGGAATCTCCTTCGGAGACATTCAGTTCTTTGATCACACCTGCATAGGGTGATTCAAGAGGGACGACCGCTTTGTCGGTCTCGATGTCCATCAGGAGCTGTCCCTGTTCGACGGTATCGCCGACGGCAACAGAGATCTGTCCGACATCGGCGGTTTCCACGCCCTCGCTTACTTCTGGAAGTTTAAATTCAGTAGCCATGTCTTATCGTTCTATCTGATGATGGTAATGTTTGGTTTGAACCGTTGTCACAGGGTCAGGTGCACCGGGATCAGGCCAGCCGGGGATTGACTTTCTCCGGATCGATGCCCAGGTCCTGGATGATGGCGGCTAACTTCGATTTATCGAACTTGCCTTCGTCGGCCAGTTCGACGAGTGTTGCCAGCACCACGTTCTCTGCGTCAATTTCGAAGTGACGGCGGAGCGATTCACGAGTTTCGCTGCGACCAAAGCCATCGGTTCCCAGTACACAGTAGTTACCGGGGATGCCTTCACGGATCTGGTCGGCGATAACTTTGATATTGTCGCTGGAAGCGATGAAGGGTCCTGCGACGCCTTCAAAGGTCGTTTCCAGGAAGGATTTCTGAGGTTCTGCATCGGGGTGCAGACGGTTGTAACGTTCCGCATCTTTGACGTCGCGGGCCAGCTCGTTGTAGCTGGTGACGCTCCAGACATCGGTAGCGATCTGGTATTTCTCGGCCAGGATTTCCTGGGCCCGCAGTACTTCGCGGAGAATCGGACCACTGCCGAACAGCTGCGGACGAGCGTCGACGGCTGGTTTGTCGGCTTCCAGTGAACGGAATTTGTAAATCCCTTTGATGATCCCATCGACGACGTCGTCGCCCTCGGGCATCGGAGCCATTTCGTAGTTTTCGTTGTAGACGGAGAGATAGTAGAAGATCTCTTCGCCTTCCTGATACATGCGTCGCATGCCGTCCTGAATGATGACCGCCAGCTCGTAAGCGTAAGCAGGATCGTAGGCGTGCAGGGTGGGAACGGTAGAAGCCATGATGTGGCTGTGCCCGTCCTGGTGCTGCAGACCTTCTCCGTTGAGGGTGGTGCGGCCGGAAGTACCGCCGAGCAGGAAGCCCTTGGTACGGGAATCAGCGGCGGCCCAGACGAGATCGCCAACACGCTGGAAACCGAACATCGAGTAGTAAACGTAGAACGGAATCATGTTCACGCCCTGGTTCGAGTACGCGGTTCCTGCAGCGATGAACGAGGAAATCGCACCGGCTTCGTTGATCCCCTCTTCGAGGATCTGGCCGTCTTTAGCTTCCTTGTAGTACATCAGCTGATCGCGGTCGACCGGTTCGTACAATTGTCCCTGGCTGGCGTAAATACCGCACTGCTTGAAGAGGCCTTCCATACCGAAGGTACGGGCTTCGTCGGGGATGATCGGCACAATACGTTTGCCGACGACTTTGTCACGCAGCAGGGTGGCCAGCAGGATGCCCAGGGCACCGGTGGTGGAACCTTTTTTGCCGGCCATGGAGTCCATGAACTTACCCAGCGATTCCAGTGTGGGTGTTTCCAGACGTTCTTCCGTGGGTTTCCGTTCGGGCAGGTAACCGCCGAGTTCTTTCCGCCGTTCCTGCAGGTACTGCATTTCGGGGCTGCCTTCTTCGGGACGGTAGAACGGTGTGTTCTTGACGTCTTCGTCGCGAATGGGAATACCGAAGCGGGAGCGGAAGTCGCGCAGTTCTTCTTCGTTGGCTTTTTTCACGTTGTGCGCCACGTTGCGGCCTTCGCCGGCTTCACCCAGACCGTAGCCTTTGATGGTTTTGGCGAGAATGACTGTCGGCGAACCGGTGTGTTCCGTGGCTGCTTTGAAGGCCGAGTAAACTTTTTCCGGATCGTGACCGCCGCGGTTCATCTTTTTAATCTGTTCGTCAGAGAGATGCTCGGCCATCTTAAGCAGTTCGGGGTTTTCGCCGAAGAAGTGATCGCGGATGTATGACCCGGATTCGACGACGTATTTCTGATACTGACCGTCGACGACTTCGCCCATGCGTTTGACGAGCAGGCCGTCTTCATCTTCGGAGAGCAGGGGATCCCAGTCGCTGCCCCAGATGACTTTGAGACAGTTCCAGCCTGCACCGCGGAAGGCGGCTTCGAGTTCCTGGATGATCTTGCCGTTCCCGCGAACCGGTCCGTCCAGACGCTGCAGGTTACAGTTGATGACGAAGATCAGGTTGTCCAGATGCTCGCGGGAAGCGAGGGTAATCGCCCCCAGTGTTTCGGGCTCATCCGTTTCGCCATCACCGACGAAACACCAGACTTTCGACTGTGATGTATCCATAATGCCGCGGTTGTGCAGGTAACGCAGAAAGCGAGCATGGTAGATGGACATGATCGGACCGAGGCCCATCGAAACGGTGGGGAACTGCCAGAAATCAGGCATGAGCCAGGGGTGCGGGTAGGAAGAGAGTCCACCACCGCGCGGGAGTTCCTGGCGGAACCGCTGCAGGTTTTCTTCGGTCAGCCGCCCTTCGACAAATGCCCGGGCATAGACGCCGGGAGAAGCGTGACCCTGGAAGTAGACGACGTCTCCGGAATGGTCTTCTGTCCGTGAGTGGAAGAAGTGGTTGAACCCGATTTCCCAGAGGGTGGCTGCAGACGCGTAGGTGGAGATGTGACCGCCGATGCCGTCATGATCTTTGTTGGCACGAACGACCATCGCCATCGCATTCCAGCGGATGATACTTTTAATGCGCCGCTCGATTTCCCGGTTGCCGGGGAAGATCGGCTGATCATCTTGGGGAATGGTGTTGATGTAAGGCGTATTGGCAGTGAAAGGCATCGTCACGCCCTGACGATAGGCACGTTCCTGAAGAGTAGCCAGAACGTGTTGTACGCGTTCCTTTCCATAGCGGATGATGAGATCATCCAGTGACTCAAACCATTCTTCCAGTTCTGCCGGATCAACTCCAGGCACTGCACCTGTAACTGTCTGTTCTGCCATGAGATAAGGTTCTTTCAACCTGACTGAGTATATTCGTTCGTTGAGCGTAACTTCTCTCAGATCACTTTCCAGTTCACGATCTGGAAGAAATCACGCAGCTGAGTAATAAAACAATTCTAGGAATGCACCGCTGTTAAGGGAACTAAACCGGGGCTTTTTTGAGGCCATCCCGCCGCAGATTCAGATTGGAATACATCGCGAAAGCGGTGACTGATCTCGTTAATCGAAATGTTAGCTGATTTCCCTCGGTTTTGCGAGTGATAGCAACCGGTCTAAACTCTTTAATAGACATAGCAAACGTCATATATAGCTGAGACGGCGCCGGAGACAGGCTTTTTGAAGGAAATGAGGCAGGGTTTTCGTGTGTTTTCAGGCGGGCCGGGAAGAGTATCCCTGTTGTTATGATCGGCTTTTGAGGTGAGAGGGCGTGAGTCTGACTGGAATTTCGCGTGGTGTTCCTGTGTGCTTGTGTTAATGTGTTCTCTGGATGGGGAGGAAATACATCAGTCATGATCGATGTGAAACGTCTGTATAAAAATTGTCCAATTTAAGCAATTTAGATTGTTAAAATTGTTTTATTGGATCCAATTCTCTAAGATAGGACCCGCAGGTTCTGTTTTACAGAATCGATATGCCAGAAAATTTCTCTCAGTGAGTCTCGGATATATGTCATACGAACCAAGTTATCCCGCATCAGAATTGGACACATTTTCCGATCTGGGCGAACGTGCTGTGCACCTGGATCAGTCGCAGTCCTGCCAGTGCGAACTGCTGGCGGTCAAAAAGGCGGCGCGGATGCGAAAAGTCTGTGTGACACGTGAATTACAGGCTCGTGCTGAGCGTCTGTGCTCGAAAGAAATCGAATACGTTCACAGCGAACGCTTCGATCAACCCGAAGCCATGGATCAGGTGCTGATTCCCCTGCAACAACTCTGCGCGGAGCTCAAGCCAGATACCGAGGATGACCTGACCAGCGATGCGGGTCTGCTGCAGACGCGTCTGTATGCGGTTCCCCTGTTGAGCAAAGAGCAGGAAATCATTCTCTTCCGCGGGATGAATTATCTGAAGTATCGCGCGGCGATGCTGCAGAAACAGGTTGATCTCAAAGCACCCTGCGTTGGCGTGCTGGACCGGATTGAACAGAAACTGAAAGATGCGAACAGCCTGCGGGACTACATCATTCAGGCGAATTTGAGGCTGGTGGTCTCGATTGCCAAAAATCTGACCGATCGGGCAAATTCATTCGAAGATATTGTCAGTGACGGCTATATGCCTTTGATTCGGGCGGTGGAGATTTTCGATATCGATCGCGGCAACCGGTTCAGTACTTACGGAACCTGGGCCGTGCGAAATTATCTGTTTCGTACTACGAAAAAAGGGCGTAAGTACCGCAAGAACTTTGTTAACGGGGCTGAGACCCTCGCGTTAGGACTGAGTGATATCCGTTCGACACTCCGCTCGCAGGAAACCTATCATAAGTCGATTGAACAGGTCCTCGATCAGGTACTGTGTTCCCTGGACCAGCGCGAGCAGCAGATTCTCAAACGACGTTTTGGACTGCCGCCGGCTGAAGTGCCGGAAAAGTTCCGCGAAATTGCGGAAGACTTCGGCGTGAGTACCGAACGGGTGCGTCAACTGACCATCCGCTCGCTGCAGCGGATGCGGGACGTGATTGAGGAGCAGAGTCTGGAAATACCGGATATTTCTGAAATCCTTTGAGTTCCCTGCCAAGAAATCGGTTCTGCATAATTGGTATCATCTCTCTGCTGTGGTATAAGGTACGCGGCCAGCAGGCCTGTTTTGACCTGAAAATTTTACCATAGTTGAAAGATCATGAGTTCCGATAACCCCACCCCGTCCGAATCCGATTCCCCCACAGACGACAGCCACCTGATTCGTTTGCAGAAATATCTGGCAGCGACCGGTCTGGGTTCCCGTCGTCATTGTGAAGAATACATCGAAACCGGACGTGTGACCGTCGACGGGGAGATCGTGACTGAACTGGGAGCCCGCATCGATCCCGAAACGCAGGTCATCACTGTGGATGGCGAGCGGGCCCGCATGGAACCCCGTCGTTATTTTCTGTTGAACAAACCGTCTGGTTTTCTCTGTACGAACCAGGATCCGGCGGGCCGGCGACGGGTGATTGACCTGTTCCCCGGCGAAGGGCAGCGGCTGTTTACCGTCGGTCGGCTGGATGAAAACAGTGAAGGCCTGCTGCTGGTGACCAATGACGGTGCGATGGCTCAGCGTCTCGCGCATCCGCGTTATCGCGTCGCACGAACCTATCATGTGCAGGTCGCCGGTCATCCGACCCGGGAAAAGCTGGACGAACTGCGAAAAGGGGTGCGGTTCAAAGAAGGTGTCTTCCGCGTTTCCGGTTTAAAACCGTTGAAAAAGCAGGGGAAAAGTACCTTTCTGGAAATGACGCTGCACGAAGGACAGAACCGTGAGATCCGGCGAATGATGGCCCGCATCGGCCATAAAGTCATGCAGCTGATTCGCGTCCGCTTTGGTCCGCTGAACCTGGGGAAACTCAAATCGGGCGAATACCGACGGCTGTCGGACACCGAACTTAAAAAACTGCGGGAGATGCTGAATGAGCAGCATTCCCCCGATCTCCGCAAGCGCAAAAGCAAGAAGAAAGCGGCTCCCAGTCGCGGGAAACCGGCCCGGCGTGGTGCGGGAAAAAATATTTCAGACAAAGAGACAGGTGGAAAAAAACGGTCTGTCGGCAATAAAGGAAAACGAGGGGCCTCTGCGGTTCCCAAGAAACCCGCTCAGAAGAAGTCCACTGGACGCCGTATTATCGGCGATTGATGAACGGGCACCACTGAGCGCCGGCAAGGAAAGCAAACATGACAGAGACTCACGCATTCAGCGATTGTGCAACCCCCCAGTATGTGGCAGCGACCGTCACCGAACAGGTCCAGATGGCAAAGGATACGTGGCGGTTGCGAATCCACTGTCCCGAAATCGCGCGGGTGATTCTGCCGGGCCAGTTCTTCATGGTCCGCGAGCCGGGCGTGAACGATCCGCTGCTGGGGCGTCCCTTCGCACTCTACGATACCTGCCTGGATGAAGCGGGACAGCCGATCGGGTTGGACTTCGGCTACGTGGTAGTTGGTAAACTGACATCCCGCATGACGCACTGGCAACCCGGTGATCAGGTCGAAATCTGGGGACCGCTGGGGAATGGCTTCCCGCAGCCCGGTTCCGGTTCGCTGGTCATGGTGGCGGGGGGGATCGGACAGACGCCGTTTCTGGCGACCGCCCGAGAAGCACTGGGGCAACGTACTTATGGTGAGCCGGCGCGGAAACTGGAAGCGTTTCCCGAGCGGGTGAGCCTGCTCTACGGGGCGCGTTCGGAAGCTTACCTCGCGGGACTGGATGATTTTCGCCTCGATGGCCTGGAAGTCGAAGTGGCTACCGATGATGGCTCGTTTGGACATGCCGGCTATGTCACCGATCTGCTCAAGCAGCGGATTGAAAGCGATGCGCCACCCGAGACTATCTTCTGCTGTGGACCGGAACCGATGATGGAAGCGGTCAGCAAGCTCGCCCAGGACGCAGGGATTTCCTGCTGGTTGTCGTTGGAGACACCAATGGCCTGTGGCTTTGGCGCCTGTTTCAGTTGTGTGGCGAAAGTCCGCGTCGGTGCTGACGACTGGGACTATCGGCGAACCTGCGTAGAAGGGCCCGTGTTTAACGCCGAGCAGCTGATATTTTAGACGCGGAACGCGACCTCGTATTGACAGTTTTGAACGGAAAACCCTATAGTTCAGGCTGATTTCAGGTCGGGACATGAACGTGCAGGATGATGAACACAACCAGACAGGGGCAGCAGCTTTCGCGGATTTCGCAGAAAGACAGTCCCGGTCTCTGCAGTCAGACCGACTTTCCCCGACAGATGATTCTCGGGTCTCCTCTGAGCAAAATCATTCTTCCGTGATCCCCCCCCGCTTTCGTCTGCTGTTTGTGAGCAATCAGCGCCCCGAGTGGGTGGGCTTTGCATTACGGCTGGATGCCATCGGTTGTGAAGAGCCCCGACTGGAGTGGGCCTCGAATGCCGAAGAGATGCTCAAACTGCTGAGCAATCACAGCTACGATTGTCTGTTGATTCAGGCCGATGTTGAGGGACGTCATCACTGTGGCGAACTGCTGCAGGCGATTCGCGTCAGTGGTTGTGATGAGCCGATTGTTCTGATTTCCCCCGTCCCCGATGATCGACTGTCTCTGGCTGCCTGTGAATTCCAGGCAGAACTGCTGGTTTCCCCCGCCGGCTGGGACTCACCCGCATTATTGGATTATGTGCAACGGGCATTGTGGGTTCAGCAACTGCAGGAAGACCATCATCGTCTGCAGGTTGAAAATCATCGTCGCCTGGTCCGTGAACGGGATGAAGCCGAGCGGTTGCTGAATCAGCAGCGCTCGATGGTCGAACAGCTGCAGACACTGGTCTACCCGGGAAAACTGGAACTGCCTGCAGGAGAAGCAGCGGCTGAACAGAGTGTTCCCGAAGTGTCCATGTCGGATGCACAGATTCCTGCTGACATCCCGGAATACTATCATGAGCTGCTGCGGACTTATGTCATCATGGGCTCCGGGAGTCTGAAGGATGAGATCATCCAGATCGCAGAACTGCTGGCGGCAGCCCGATTGACCTCGCGTCAGGTACTGGAGTTTCATCTGGAGTGTGTGGAGACGATTGTCCGGGGGCTGGGGAACCGAAGTTCACGGCATGTCATGTCGCGTGCGGACCTGCTGGCCCTGGAGATGATGGTCCACCTGGGGGAGTGTTACCAGAAGAGATTGTCTGAGTAGTATAAGTTACGTGATTGTAACAGCTTATACCCTCCAACGCATATTTGAGCTTCCCGGAGAAAAACTACTGTCAATCGTATCTCCGAGTACCTATAATAGTTGACAATATGCTGCCCTCCACGTTCAGTTTATTTGATATATCGAACAGACGGTACGAGCCTTAAGAAAACCTGACAGGAATGACAGATCGCTGCGGCTGACAACGAGGCGCTCAAGGACGGTATTCAGCGATGCTCCTGTCTAATCCAGGTTTCTGCCGGGGAACTTTGAGGATGAGTTCAAAACCAACACCCCATTCTGCTGCTAACACGCAATCGATGCCTACTCTGATTTCCAAGGATATCAGAAAAGATGCCGGCAAATTCTGTCCGCATGCCGGGGTCGTCTCTCGCGGTTCAGGCAGTATGTTTCAGGAGCAGGGACGAACGTTGCTGCTCCAGCGTCTGCGGATGGCTTCCCTGCTGTTAGGCCTGGGGGCAACTGCATTCCTGATCCGCGGTTTCTGGCTGGGTGAGTACAAGAACCCCCACGACAGTCAGATGCTGCTGCTGGATGGCGTTCTGGCGGTGATTCTATTCTCCGTCTCCGCCTTTCTGTGGTGGAAGCCCTGCCTCTGTAAATACCGCCTGCGGATCTGCGAAGCGATCACTTTCGGTGCACCTGCCTGTTTTTTCATCTGGTGGCACTTCAGTGAGCTCTGCGCCTGCGATCCGGTTTTACTGGGTAAAGTCGCTTTTGAATTTCCCCTGAGAACCGCATTCCCCTGGGTGATACTAATCTTCACTTACGGGATCTTTATACCGAATTCGCTGAAGGGAGTGATCTCGGTGGTGAGCCTGATGGTCATCAGCCCGATTGTGGGCGCGATCATGACCGGGATGCAGGTGCCTCAGGTGTCAGAAGTACTGTATAGCGGCGGTTTGTCGGAGATAATCATCCTGCTGCTGATTGCCGGGAGCACTGCCGTCTATGGTTCGCATCGGGTTGACAGTTTGAGGCGTGAAGCCTTCGACTTGAAAAGCGTGGGGATGTACACGCTCCGCAAGCAGATTGGCAGTGGCGGGATGGGCGAAGTCTATCTGGCCGAGCATCGGTTGCTGAAGCGTCCCTGTGCGATCAAGCTGATTCGGCGGGATAAGGTCGATGACGAAAACGTCCTGCTGCGGTTTGAAAGCGAAGTACAGGCGACCGCTGGCCTGACGCACCCGAACACAATTGAGATTTACGATTACGGGCATACCGAAGAGGGGACATTCTATTATGCGATGGAATTCCTGCCCGGACTGAACCTGCAGGAAATCGTGGAGCGGTTTGGACCTCTGCCCCAGGAGCGGGTTGTGTACCTGCTCAGACAGGTCTGTTCTGCCCTGGCGGAAGCACATCAGAAGGGACTGATTCACCGCGATATCAAGCCGGGGAACATTTTCTCAGCCGAGCGTGGCGGTCTGTTCGATGTGGCCAAACTGCTCGACTTTGGTCTGGTGAAGTATCATCGTACCGATGACGTTTCGCTGGAGTTAACCATGGAAGGGGCCGTGGTGGGATCTCCGCTGTATACGAGTCCTGAAGTGGTCACCGGAGATGGCAGTCCCGGACCGCGGTCCGACATTTACTCACTGGGGGCGAGCGCTTATTACCTGCTGACCGGGAAACCGGTCTTTGAAGGGGATAACGCTTTGAAGGTGATGTTCGCCCATGCGAGCCAGGCCGTGAAACCGTTGCGGGAACTGAATCCGGAGGTCTCTCCTGAACTGGAAGAGATCATTATGAAATGCCTGGAGAAGAAGCCGGACGATCGTTACCAGAACTCTGCCGAACTGCTGGAGGCTCTGGAACAGCTACAGGTCAATAGCTGGACCCAGGCCCAGGCATCCGAGTGGTGGTCTGAAGCCGAGCATATGGTACAGCATGTATCCGAAGATGACGAATTTGCGTCCGATTATCTGAAAGCGACGACGGTACTCCCCGTTAATGTCTGATTGATACCTGGATCGCCAGCGTTCTAACTGCGGGACTTATGTTGCCAGTTGAGGCGATCGCGGGTCAAAAAGCCGTGCCGAAGGGCACAGTCGACGCAATACAGGTCGTGACCGTTGGTGACAACGATCTCGCCGTGCATCAGCAGGTGGAAATGATCCTCGCCCGGAAACTTGGAGAAGCAGTACTCCTTGGACGAGGATGTTTTCACGAAAATCGTGATGTTTTCCGCATCATTGATGGGCACATAGAGCCGCGCATCCTGCTCGGGAGCGGGCTGGTTCGAATTCGGATCCATTTCATTCGCCATGGCTAAAGCTCCCGGTTTGTCGGCTGATTGAAATCAGACAGCCTCACGAACTGTCTGGTCAATTCGCGAGGCTGTTGTGTCATCGATGGCTGATCAGTCCTGGACTTCCGGAACGGGAACGTCGAGTTCTTCAGCCAGTTTGGTCAGTGCTTCCCAGTTCCCTTTATCGAGGGAAATGCCTGTTTCATTACGGGTGGCAGCGGTTTTCTTTTCCGGGTCGCCCGGCAGAAAGACTTCTGTAACGCCGTCCTTGAGAGGCACGCTGCGGACATACTTTTCGAGATTGGTAATCTCGTTCAACAGGTGATTTTGACCACCCAGGTGAGTCGGGTCGATCACGACCACAAACACACAGTTCCCCTTTGGTGGTGGAGGATCAGGGAAGGCACACTGTCCACCCGAGAGGGCACCACAGAGCATTTCGACCATGAAGGACAGACCGAAACCTTTGTAGGCCTGATCGCCGCCCATGGGAAGGATTGTCCCTGGAGGATCGCCGTAGAGCATGTTGGGGTCGGTAGTGGGATTGCCATCCGGATCCAGAATCAGGCCGGGAGGAACCTGTTCTCCGGCAATTTTCTTGATGCGGACTTTACCTTCTGCAGTGGCAGAAGTGCCGAAGTCGAGTACGAAGGGACCTTTTTCTCCCCCGGGCATGCCGATACAGATCGGATTGGTTCCCAGACGGGGACGCTTGCCTCCCACTGGCGCCACGCGGGGGGCGGAGCCGTGTGTGTTGGCGCAGATGATGGATGCCATGCCTTTGGCGGCAGCCATTTCCGCGTATTCTCCCAGGCGGCCGATGTGCGAAGCGTGTTTCAGGGTTCCGACAGAGACACCCAGGTTGCCCGCTTTTTCGATCAGGCGATTCATCAGGTCATGCATCACGGTCTGACCGAATCCCCAGCCGCCGTCGCCGTTGATTGCAGCCGGTGTTTCGTTCAGGATCTTCAGAGTTTCACCGGCTTTGAGAATGCCTTCTTTGACACGGCCCATGTAGAACGGAAGACGCATCACGCCGTGGGAATCGTGCCCCAGCAGGTTGGCGTCGACCAGGCTTTTGGAAACGATGCGCGCTTCTTCTTCAGTGGCGCCGCCTTTGAGCATGAGCGTTTCGGTAAATTTTTGCAGCGACTCGGCAGAGATAACAGGCACTTCTGATGACCCTCTATGTTAATGGATGTTTGAATGAGCAAATTTACATGCCATAACTGATGTAAAGCTGACGTTGACCTTCATCATACAAACAAATCCAGATCCGGTAAATTTAGTGAATCGTCCGATTTTTCCTGTTGAGCAGAAAAATCAGTACGCAGCCCGGCAACCACGTTGAGCAGGGCACTTCAATGTAGCAGGAGTGTTCCGGTTAGATAAAAGCGGCATGGTATTCCATGCCTCTGAGGGGGCAGGAAACGACTTAAGTGAATTGCCAGCTGTGTCATTCATCAGTCGGAATTCTAAAAATGCGGATCGCACAGGGAAAAAGTCCGTCCTGATAACGAATAGTGGAACTCCATAATCTTCTCAAATTTTAACAAAGACAACGGCACACAAACTCTTGTGACAGATGCCTCTGCGGTTGGACGATACTCGTGAGGTCAACCTGTCGATTCGAGAATGGTCCCCTTTGACAATCAGGGAAGAGACCTGAAAAAACAGGTGAACGAGAATCTTTGCAAGAGGTAGCGTGCATGAGCATCAGTGTCGATAATATCCAGTCACTTAACGATCTACGTCAGTACATCCACAAAACACTGTGTGAAAAAGAGAACCTGCTTGAAGAGCAGTTCACGATGTCTGAAATGGCTTTACAACGCCGGGGTCGGGGATGTGGACTTCAGTTTTCGATTAACGGTCCCCGTTCGGTTCGCCTGGGAGCCATCTGGGCTTCTGACTCCAACATGATCTATTTCTACGATGCCCGTGGCGAACGCTACGCGAAAGTGAATCTGCCAAATCGCATCTTTGCCGACGAAGAAGCCGCCTAGGTCCCCTCAAAGCATCATCACTGCCAGAGATCACTCTGTCGCTGAAATCGAGGTCGACTCGGCTTTCAGTTCCTTGAGTCGCTGTTGTGCCGGCAGGCTGCCATATTTGGCGGCGGCGGTGTAGTGCAGGATTGCGATGTTCGACGTGGCATGTTTCTGTTCGGCCTGCTTCCCCAGTTCATAAAACCGTTGTGCTTTGGCCTGTGTTCTGGCTTGCGACGCAGCCTGCTTTTCTCGCGCGATTGAGGAGCCGGGCTGATTGTGCGCCACAGGGGCATGCAGTTGATCGCGCCAGTGATCACTGGGATGGGCGGCTGCTTCACGAATACTGCGCGGAGCGGAGTTAAGCAGGTAACGGTCCATGGCTTCGAAGTCGTGAATATAGACGCTGACGCTGCTGGTTGTGCTCTGGAATTCCTGTCCATAAATTGAGCCACGACGAAAAGGGCCAACCTGGCGGGAGTGGATCCGTCCGGAACTGACGCCTCCCAACAGAGCGGTACCTCGATCCGGCACGGTGACTGTTGTTCCCACCGAGAATTGTTGTACGATGGGTTGTTGAATTCGCAGGACCTGTGCGTGAGCGGGAAGACTCATCAGAGCCAGCATTCCGCAGCACATCAACAGGCAGATCAGTTTACGATTCATCAGTACGTCCTCCCGAGTCACACGATTGGCTTTGTTCTATCGTATGATTTCAGGCCGAAGAGGACAACTGTTTTTTCAACCAGCGTCGCCTGCCCGCGTGCTTTCTTAAGCTTGAATGGGGGTAAGTGGTCTCGCTGATATTGCTTAGCGTGTGAAGGGGAACGTGATGCTGCGAGCACTGTTACAGAGAAACCGGGGACTGATTCCGTGTGGTCTGCTGGTTTTCCTGATCTGCGGGTTCTCACATAAGGGGATTGCAGCAGAGGGAAAACAGCCAAATGTGATTCTGTTGCTGACCGATGACCAGGGCTACGGAGACGTCGGCTTTCATGGCAACGCGCAGATCCGCACACCGCACATGGACGATCTGGCCCGTCAGGGAATGGAGCTGACACGTTTCTACTGCAGTCCGGTTTGTGCGCCGACCCGGGCCAGTCTGATGACCGGACGTTATTACTATCGATCGGGAGTCGTACACACCTCTCGCGGAGGTGCGAAGATGTACGGAGAGGAGACCACGCTGGCCGAGCTGCTGCAGGGAGCAGGCTACGCGACGGGCATCTTCGGAAAATGGCATCTGGGGGACAATTATCCGATGCGGCCGCAGGATCAGGGATTTGCGGAGTCGCTGGTGCATCGAAGTGGCGGCATCGGTCAGGCTCCCGACAAACCCAACAGCTATTTTGATCCCTGGTTGTGGAAGAACGGTCAGCGAGAGCAGGGCAAGGGCTATTGCACAGATCTGTTTTTTGACGCTGCCCTGGAGTTCATGGATCGACAGACCAAGGCGGGGAAACCATTCTTTGTCTATCTGCCGACCAACGCCCCGCACACGCCACTCGAAATTGCGGACTCCTACTGGAAGCCTTATCAAGAGCAGGGACTGGATGAAACGACGGCCCGCGTGTATGGGATGGTGGAAAACCTCGATGAAAATCTGGGACGTCTGATGGCACATCTGGATCAGACCAAACTGAAAGAGAACACGATCCTGATCTTTCTGGGCGACAATGGTCCTCAGCAGAAACGTTATACCGCGGGGTTGAGAGGGCGGAAGTCGTGGGTTTATGAAGGGGGGATCCGCGTGCCGTTTGTGGCGACCTGGCCCGGACATATTCCTGCGGGGACACAGAGTGCTCAGATCGCCGCACACATCGATCTTCTGCCCACGTTGCTCGACATGACGGGGACCCCAAAACCGAAATCATTAAAACTGGATGGCATCGATCTGACTGGCCTGCTGACGGGGAAAGTCAAGGCACTGCCTGAGCGGAAACTGTTCTTCCAGGTACATCGAGGATTGACCCCGCAGCGTTATCAAAACTGTGCCGTAGTGACACAACGGTACAAACTGGTGGGGTATCCCGGCACCTTCGGAGAAGAAAACCTGATGCGCGATGCCGAACCGGTACTGGAACTGTACGATCTGACCAGCGATCCCGGGGAGATGAAGAATCTGATCTCCACAGAGCCCGACATCGTCGCTGGTTTACGGAAGGACTATGAACGCTGGTTTGCTGATGTGAAACAGTCCCGCAATTTTCAGCCGGGACTGATTGTGATCAACAGCGGCAAAGAGAACCCCACCACCTTATGTCGGTACCAGGATGGAACCTTCACGCAAGGAACTTCAGAGGGCTGGATGGTTCAGGTAGAGACTCCCGGACGCTATGAGGTGGAAATTCAGCGGGGCGCTGATACCAAACCGGGCAAGTTGACTGTCAACTGGCAGGGGGGGCGATCCCATGAATTTCTGTCGGCAGATCAGACCTCGGCCCGTTTCGAGTTGCAGGCGGGGACCGGCATGCTGGATATCTGGTTTCAGGAAGAGGGAGCCGATCGTGTTTATCCCGGCGACAACAGTACGCGGGGAGATGTGATACTCAAGCGTCTGGATTGAGCGGTCGGGCTGCAGCGAGTGTCAGGCGCATAAAAAAACGGTCGAGAGTGATTCTCGACCGTTTGAGATGGTTCGTTAATTCAATCCGATTTTAGTAGAGCCAGTCGAGACCGACACTCCAGGTACCGACACTCCATGATTCACGCTCGACATCGATCGAGGGGAACAGGCCGCGGGTCGGCATACCCTGCCAGCGGATGCTGTCGTAAGGGCGGGCGATTTCGCCGGCAACGATGTAGGTGTAACCCACTTTCAGTTTCGCTTCTTCCAGCATTTTCATGCGTTTGAGGACAGGCACCTTGTCGAAGATGGCCATTTCCATGAAGATCGACTGTTCGAACATGGGTGAAACGTGGGTATGAGTCTGTGAATCGCTGAAGGCGTTCGGGTTTGGATCTGCCGGGGTCGGGTCGATCAGAGCCTTGGGACGATCGATGTCATCCGGGTCGGCCCGAATGCCCATACCGACGTTGTTACCGTTCAATTTAATCTTTTCCTGGTTGGCCATGATACCGACTTTGGTCTGACCCCAGATCTTGAACTTGTCGCCACCGAGATCGAACTGGAAACCAATTTCAGGACCAGCCAGATGAGTATCAACGGTGTTGTTGACCCAGGTGGTGTAGGGCTGAACGGGCTGACCAGTTACCGGGTCAACAGGAGCAACGAAGAAGGCGGTTGAGGTACCCGTGGTTCCCCCACCAGTACTGTCATCTTCAACAACCCCTGCGTTGTCCACGATTCCGTCCTGGTTTTCGTCGGTTCCGGTGGGAAGCGAGAAGAGTTTCAGGTCAGGACGGATACCGGCGATGTTGGTGGCATCACTGTAGAGCAGACCGCTGTCGCGACCGACAAAGCTGAAGCCTTCGCGTACCTGCATATAGCGGGCACCGGCCAGACCGCGAACCTTAAGGGCTTTCTTGTCTACAATCGGAGTCGACAACCAGGTGGCGTTGGTACCCCAGGCCTGGCTGACTGATTTGACTCGGAAATCCAAGTCGTAAGGTACGGTGACACCGTCAATGGTACCGTCATCCAGTGGGAGCCCACCCAGGTTCATCAGTTCGTTCTGCAGCACTTCGTTGACCTGAGCAGTAGTCACACCAGGGATCGAAGAGACCACACCGGTACCTGCAGGGTCTATAAAGTTGGGCGGAGAGAGCAGGATATCCATAATGGCCTGATTCGCCGGATTTGGTTTGTGAGTCGATTGTTCAATCGCGGACCAGTCTGAATCAGCCTGGGAAATCCACCAGCCGGTGAATTCAAATCCACTTTCATCATCGTTGTACCAGCCCCAGCGGAGACGGAAACCGGGAGCATTCAGTTTTGGTACATTATTGAAGTACTTCTGATCGAAGTAAGGCAGTCCTGTATTTTCACTGAATTGATCAAAGACTTCATCGTCTGTGGCGTCGATGAGTTCATCTTCTACCATGCCCAGGTAAGACTGAGTACCGACATTACCGATCAGGGCTCCACCCGGGTTCTGATAACGGGCGAACAACGCTTCCATACTCAGGAAGTGCCGCTTACCGTTATTACTAGCCCGGTAAGACCAGAGACCGTTACTATCAACACGGTGCTGCTGGAACTGGTGCTCGAACGGCGAGATCCGAGGGAACGCACTCAACGGCGACTCGGGTCCGGCATTCATGGGGACTCCCGGTGGAGTCGGATAACCATTGCTGCCTGCCGCAGTCTGGAAGAATCCAGGTTGTACGGGTGCAGGCATGGCCTGAGCGTTCTGGGGATATCCCGGGAAGCTGGCAGGGTTATATGATACAGGTTGTATCATACGCGTCTGCATTTCAGCTGGAGGAAATCCCTGCGCGTGTACTGTGGAGTATGCGTGTGAGATCAGAACGATGCTCAAAACCGGTGCTAGCCAATGAAGAAGCCGCATCTATACGTCCTTACAAACAAACAGCGGAAACCTGATAACAATCCGCGCGTCTAAAACGGAAATGCGCGGAGTCTGTTGCTGGTTATATCGGACAGGGCTTCTGGTAAACTGTAGCGATTATTCGGGAGATGCCGAATTTTCCTGTTTCAAGAGTTCTAGCGGTTGTATCGAGGAAGCATCTGGGTGTTTTAATGTATAGTTGTGGCGGGCGTTTGAAAGTCGGCCTGGCTGATTTCCAGGTTGATCCGAGAGATAGAGCAAGCCAGGGAACTGGTTATTTCATAAGACGTTAAGATGAATGCTGGGCCAAAAGACCCGCTCGGAACGCTCCTGGAAGAGGTCCGGAACGAACGGGAGCGGGAATTCTGCTCAAATCCGGGAAATCAGAGCACCGGACCAATACTCCAGGGGCAAAATTCTTCATCGCCGATGCCCTGGGCCTCACTTTTTGTCTTTTTTCCACTCGCGACTTCAATGATTAACTCGAAGATTTCGCGGCCCACTTCTTCCACTGAGGTGCCATTTAGAATACGACCTGCGTCGAGGTCCATGTCATCCTGCATGCGTTCGAACATGGGGGTATTGGTGGCGATTTTAATGCTGGGGACCGGTTTGCAGCCAAAGCAGCTGCCCCGGCCTGTGGTAAAGCAGACCACATTCGCACCTCCAGCCACCATACCTGTGACGGAGGCGGGGTCGTAGCCGGGGGTATCCATAATGACGAAGCCCTTTTCGGTGACCGGTTCCGCAAAGCGGTAGACGGCACGCAGGGCGGTGCTGCCCCCCTTGGCGATGGCTCCCAGTGATTTTTCATAAATCGTGGTCAGTCCACCTCTTTTGTTACCTGGTGAGGGGTTGTTATCGATCACCACTCCGAATTTGCCCGTGTATTCTTCCCACCATTTAATGCGGTCGATCAGTTTCTGACCGACTTCCGGCGTGATGGCGCGCCGTGTCAGAAGGTGTTCTCCGCCATAGATTTCGGAGGTTTCTCCCAGGATGGAGGTTGCGCCGTGAGCGACGAGCAGGTCGCTGGCGATTCCCAGCGCCGGGTTCGCGGTCACCCCGCTGTTCCCATCACTGCCGCCACATTCGGTGCCCAGAATGAGCTCGGAAACCGGGATCGGCTCCCGGTTGACATTGTTGACCTTCGGTAAATAGTCTTTGAGCACGTCTGAAACGTAGTCGACTGTTTTTCTGATCCCCCCGATATCCTGGATGTTGAGGACCAGCGGCTCCATGGGATCAGGCTCTTTCAGGTTCTGCAACTGGACCAATCCTTCATTGTCGGAGAGGAAGGAGCCTTGCCCCGTTTCACAACCCAGACCTAGAATGACATAAGCGCCGATGTTGGGATGCTTCGCAAATCCCCCCAGAGTCCGCATCAATTGATGGTGGTCTTCTCCATCATACTGCATCGCACAGCCCCCTTTATGAACCAGGGGAATGATGCCATCGATATTGGGATAGTCGGCCAGCGAGGTCTGGGCCAGTTCCCGGGCGATGTACTTGGATGCGGTGGCCGAACAGTTGACGGTACTGATGATCGCCAGGTAGTTACGAGTGGCTGCTTTGCCGTTCGGACGGCGATAGCCCATGAAGGTCCGCCCCTCAACAGGTGCCGGCGGTGCAGGGACGTCGCTGGAGAACGCGTAATCGAGGCTGAGTTCGCCTGCTGCCAGGTTGTGGCTGTGAATCCAGTCGCCCGGTTCGATGTCGCAGGTCGCGAAACCGATGACCTGACCGAACTTACGGATCCGTTCCCCTTTTGCGATGGGTTGAATGGCGACTTTGTGTCCCAGATCGATGCTTTCCCGGGCGGTCACGTTCTCGGTGTCGGAGATCGCACATTCCTGGTTTTCTGCCACAGAATTACGGGCGATGGCGATGTTATCTTCCGGGTGCAGTTTCAGTAACGGCGAAGAGGCGACTGTGGACATGAAAGGCTGACATTCTCTATTGATAAGGTTGGAAAAACCAACGCAGGCAGGAGTGGCGGTCTCACCAGCCGGTTGATGGACGACCTTGAGGTCACATTTCTTCAACTATCCCGTTTCGGGCGTGCAGATTCAAGTGATCTGCTGTTTTCCTGTGTGATCGCCGCCTCGTATAGAGCCTGACAGGGGCACAGCAGACGGACAGCCAGCACTTATTTCTTGCGGTAGAAGTCCGGCCCCTTACTTCTGTAGCCGGGGGGAGGCAGATCGTCCCAGGGAACGACGCCGACACGTTCGGCCCAGGCATCCCATTCGCGGGACATGGTTTCCACCCGCTGCGGTTCGCTTTTCACCAGATTATGCAGTTCACTGCGGTCCCGGCTCAGATCGTAGAGCTCCCACTTGTGACCGTTTTCTTTCACCAGTTTCCAGTCCCCCTGGCGAATGGCTTTGTTGCCTTCGTGTTCCCAGTACAGCATGCGAGACTTTGCTGTTTCCGGATGCTGAAAAGTAGGGAGCAGGCTGTTGCCTTCGTAAGGGAAAATGGCCTGATCGTTTTTGGTGGCGGGATATTTCGCACCGGAAATGTCAACGCAGGTCGCCATCACATCAATGATGTGTCCCACCTGGTTGGTCCAGCCTCCGGTCTGCTGAATCTGGTTGGGCCAGCGGACGATGAGGGGCGTGGAGATGCCCCCTTCGTGGACCCACATTTTATGGAAGCGGAAGGGAGTGTTACTGCTGTTGGCCCAGCCGACTTCAGCACAGCGGAACGATTCGCGGGTACCGGTGATCGCGCCGGGCTGGTGTCCCCGGTCGATGTACTCGGCACTCGCGCCATTGTCGGAGAGAAACAGCACGAGGGTATTGTCTTTCTGACCCATCTGGTCAATTTGCTTCAGGACCTGGCCGATGCCTCGATCCATGCTGGTCACCATGGCTGCATAGACGGCCATGCGCAGATCCCATTCCTCGCGCTCTTTTTCCGAGAGACTCTCCCAGGCCTGGGCGTCAGGATCGCGGGGAGAGAGCGGGCAGTTGATCAGCCCGAGTTGCTGCATGCGCTTGTGTCGTTTTTTGCGGAGGGCATCCCAGCCGCCCTGATACTGTCCTTGATAGCGGGCGATGTCTTCCGGAAGTGCGTGCAGCGGGAAGTGAGGAGCCGTATAAGCGAGATACATGAAGAAGGGTTCTGTTTTGTGCTGCTCCGCGTGATCTTTCAGATAGTCGACCGCGCGGTCACTGAAGGCATCAGTAATATAGTAACCCGTTTTGGGTGGTTTGATCAGCTGATTGTCTTCATAGAGCGGACGGGGTGCGAAATAATTGCCCCCACCGCCGGTACCATAGGCGCGATCAAAGCCTCTGCCCAGGGGCCAGTTTTCATTGGCTTCCCGCATGCGATAGGTCAGATGCCACTTGCCGACATGATAACAGCGATAGTCGGCGGCGGAGAGGACTTCGGCGATGCTGACACAGTTCTTACCCAGTTCTCCCTGGTAGCCGGGAAGGTTATCGTTGCGGTTCATCCAGCCCATGCCTGCCTGGTGCGGATAGAGGCCGGTCATCAGCGAGGCCCGGGTGGGACAGCAGCGTCCCGCATTATAAAAGCGTTTGAATCGCAGTCCCTCGTTGGCCATCTGGTCCAGGTTGGGCGTTTTGATTTCCGAACCGTAGCAGCCGAGATCCGAGAAGCCGAGGTCGTCGGCCATGATCAGGACAATATTCGGGCGTGTTGCATAACTCAAACGTTCTGAAGACAGAATCAGACAACAGAGAGTCAACCACAGTGCCGTGAATTTGAAGCTGCATCTGAACGCAGAAAGGGGAGAGAATCGGAGCATGGTCATTCAGTTGTCCTGCGCTTGAGCGCTCGCGAGTACCAACGGAGGTGAATAATACGGTCAAACCTAATTGTGGATTGCATCTGAGGGGGCGTCAACTCCGACGTACGGGAGTTGACAATCGGAACCGCAATCCAGGATTTTCTGTCCGATCAGGATGAAGATGATTCTTGATGGCCCTGATTCACAATCTGATGGTACTTCTGTCGGATCTCATTGATGTCGACCGTGGGGGCCGGGAACTTCATGTCCAGCGCTGACAGGGTTTCGGATACGATGCGGGAGATTGCCAGGTTGCGGAACCATTTGTGATTGGAGGGAATGATGAACCAGGGAGCGTGGGGTGTGCTGCACTGGCTGAGGGCGGCTTCGAAGGCTGTCGTGTATTCGTCCCACAGGGGACGCTCTGAATAATCGCTGTCGCTGATTTTCCAGTGGCGGGCGGGATCGTCGATTCGCTGCTTGAAGCGGGCCAGTTGTTCGTTCGCATCGATGTGCAGGTAGAACTTGAGGATGTGTGTCCCGCTGTCCGCCAGCTGTTGTTCGAAATGATTGATGTGCGCGTAGCGTTGCGACCAGACATCCTGAGGCACCAGGTTATGCACGCGAACGACCAGCACATCTTCGTAATGCGAACGGTTGAAGATCGCGACTTCACCTTTCGCGGGTGTGGCCCGATGGTAACGCCAGAGGAAATCGTGGGCGGCTTCTTCCCTGGTGGGTACTTTGAAGGCGGCGACCTTACAGCCCTGCGGGTTCATGGCCCCCAGTACGTGCTTGATGGTGCCGTCTTTGCCTGCTGCATCGCGGCCCTGCAGACAGATCAACAGCGATCGTTTGTTTTCGGCATACATCAGGTATTGCAGGTCGGCGAGCTTTTGGCGATACGCATCGATTTCGGGCAAGGCGTGCTGATGCGATTCGTGATGGTCTTTAAAGCTGGCATCGATCTTAGAGAGATCGACCTGGCTGCCCGGTTCGACACGAAATCTGCTGATGTAATCCATGACGTGCTTTCCTTGATAGACAGACGGCTGCTGCGGTGAGAGTCAAAAACTTATTTTCGACCTGCGCTGCGACTGTGTAAAAAACGTTTATACCAGGGCGGACGACCATTCTCGTGGTTTGATATTTTGCGATAAATGACCTGCTTGACCAGATCGAGCAGAACCATCCAGACCAGCATGTAGAGCCAGACCAGGCCGATCAGCTTCCAGTGGATGGGCGTGACGAACCAGCCAAAACCGCACATCAGTACGGCCAGGATCTGTGTGCCGACGATGGCTGAAAACAGCGGAAGGGCCGGCCAGGGGGGCATGAAAAATGCGCCCCGCGAACGCATGACGAACAGCAGCAGGTGTCCCCCGGCGACAAGTTGCAGGAATATGATGGTCTGCAGCTGATCGTGATTGAGACTGATGCGGGACATCCAGTCGGGGTTCGTAATCCATTCCTCGCCAATCAGGAGCAGGCCGAAGGTCTGGACGATTGAGAGCAGCCCCATGAAACTGGAAATCAACAGCAGGCGTCGCATGTTCCAGCGGACCGGTTTCGGGGGCAGCAGCGTATTGTCGTAAGCGATGGTCATAATCGGGACGTCGTCCAGGAGTGCCAGGAAGACGATCATGACCGGCGTTAAGGGGGAGAAGCCGAAGATGATGGTGGAGAGCACGACAACGAACATGATGTCGAGGGTCATGGTGACCCGGAACAGGACATAGTTGATGATGCGTTCGAAGATCTTGCGGGCTTCATCGATGGCATCGACGATTGTGGAGAGTCCGGGTTCGGTCAGAATCAGGTCCGCAGCGGCGCGGGCAGCATCGGTGGCGCCGCTGACGGCCACACCACAGTCCGCCTGCTTGAGGGCGGGGGCATCGTTGACGCCGTCGCCGGTCATCGCGACGACATGCCCACGGTCCTGGAGGGCTTTCACGATGCCGTACTTGTGTTCGGGAAAGACCCGCCCGAAACCGTCGGCCCGTTCGACGCAAGCGGTGATCGACTCGGGGAGGTGGCTCATGTCCATCTCTTTTGTGAACAGGTCGGATGCGGGCTGCAGGTGAGTGCCCATGCCGAGCTGACGACAGATTTCGCTGCCGATGGCCACGTCGTCGCCGGTAATCATCTTCACGCCCAGTCCATGCTCCTGGGCACGGCGGATGGTCTCCTGGGAATCGTCACGGGGTGGATCGAGCAGAGAGAGGATGCCGAGAAACGTCCAGCTCTGTCCGTCGTCCGATGACTGGGCAACACTCAGAGCCCGCATGCCTCGCTCGGCGAGGTCGAGCACGGACTGTTCGCCGCGGTGCTGGGTATCCGGGTCGAGGTGACATAATTCAATGATGACCTGCGGAGCGCCCTTGGTGAATTTCCAGGAAGTTCCCTCGGAGTCGGTCAGGGTGGCTTCCGTACGTTTGCTGACCGGATCAAAAGGGACGAACTTCTGCAATTGATACTGATCGAGAGTGTCCGGTTGTTGCAGACCGGCGATGACCGCCAGATCGATGGGATCGTCGTCGTCCCGTTTGGAAGCCAGGGCACCGGCGCGGATGACTTCCTGGGGATCGGTGGAAGCGAACAGAATCGGCTCTCCCAGGCTCAGTTGGTTTTTGGTCAGAGTGCCTGTCTTGTCGGAGCAGAGGATGTCGACGCCCGCCAGCTCTTCAATGGCTTCCAGTCGAGAGACGATCGCTTTTTTCTGGGAGAGTGCCAGGGCGCCCAGGGCATTGGTCACGGTAATAACGGTGGGCATGGCGACCGGGATGGAGGCAATGAGCAGGACCAGCACCATGCGGAGAATGTTGACCAGCTCTTCCAGGTGCCAGTCATCCCGGAGTACAACCTGCCGATAAAATTCGACACCCATCAGCACAAAGGCGAGGGACATCGAGAGGAAAATCAGGAAGTCGCCGATCTGGCCTACTGCTTTCTGGGAGTGAGAGGCTTCTGCGCCTGCCGCTGCGACGAGGCTGGCGGTGCGGCCGAAGAAGGTCTTGTTCCCGGTACCGATGACGACGGCTGTCATTTCCCCCTTCTTGGCGATGCTGCCCGAGTACCCACTGTCGCCGACTTTCTTGCTGACAGGCAGGGATTCTCCGGTCAGAGCCGCCTGGTCGATGCTGATGTAGTCACCTGCAATGAAGCGGACGTCGGCGGCGAGTACTTCGCCGAGTTTAATACGGATAATGTCGCCGGGGACGACTTCGGCGGCGTCGATGGATGCGAATTGGCCGTTGCGGAGCACTCGGGCCCGGGGAGCCATGCCTGCCTTGAGGGCGGCCAGCGCGTTGCTGGCTTTGCGTTCCTGCCAGAATCCGGAGCCGGCATTATAGATCAGCAGGCCCATGATGATGCCGAAGTCGGGCCAGTGACCAATGAGTGCGGAGAGCAGGGCGGCGGCTTCGATCATCCAGGGGATCGGTCCCCAGAAATAACGCAGGAACTTCTGCAGATCGCTGAGCTGGTGATCTTCCAGTTCGTTGCGGCCGTACTGTGCCAGGCGTGATGCCGCCTCGGTGGAGGTCAGTCCCTGGGGAGATGTCTGGAGCTGCTGAAAGACGGCGTCCAGTTCTTCCCGTTCCAGGTCTGGTGAGTTGTCTGAACGATTGCGGGAGGCGGGCTGGGTAGTACTCATCTCGGGTGCTCTCCGAAACATCAACGGGGGAAGATGGTCCGATACGTTCGCTGTTTCATTTCAGTATAGCATCCCGAAATTCGACCGACACGTCTGTGGACTGTTTTTGTCTATCCGAATCTGAGGTGTCTCACTATGATGCTTTTGTCAACTTGAAGTTGAATCAGAGTGAAAGTCAGAGAGGTAAGATAGATGGTATTCGAGGCACAACCCACACTGACCGGCAGGCTGCTGGAACTGCGTCCGCTGCAGGAGGACGATTATGACGCATTGTTTGCGGTCGCCTCTGATCCGTTGATCTGGGAACAGCATCCGGCGTCTGACCGTTACCAGCCGGAGGTGTTTCAGAAATTCTTCCGGGACGCGATGGAATCGGGCGGGGCGTTGCTGGCGATCGATCAGGCGACCGGTGCCGTGATCGGTTCTTCACGCTACCACGGATATAACGAGAGTGCCTCCGAAGTGGAGATCGGCTGGACTTTCCTGGCACGTTCGCACTGGGGCGGACAGTACAACGGCGAAATGAAGCAGCTGATGCTGCAGCACGCATTTCAGTTTGTGGATTCGGTGATCTTTCTGATCGGTCCGGAAAACATTCGTTCGCAGCGGGCGGTGGAAAAGATCGGCGGTGTTCGCGACGGCAGCCGAACCGATGGTTCGGGGATGGAGAGCTGTCTGTTTCGGATTCGTGCGATTGATTATCAGGGGTAATCAAGTTCGTTTTTCTCTGACAGACAGGAGTATCTATGCGGTTCCATTGGATGATGATCCTGTTGTTGGGGGGGCTGTCTGCTCAGTTGGTTCTGGGAGCAGAGCCGGTTTCAGGAAAAACAAAGCACTCTTATGCCATTGTCTCAGAACTTAAAATACCCCGAAAACAGTATCCACAAGCCTTAGTAATCCGTTTTTCAGAAGATAACAGACGGATTACAGTTGTGACTGTGGAAGGGGTATATGTGTATGATCTTGATCGATCCCGTTGGGGGGCGAAATCAATTACTTTTCTGCAATATGCTGATAGAGCAGTCATTTCAGGTGACGGCAGCATACTGTTATGTGCTCACGATCATGGAAAAGCTACCCTGTGGGATCTTACCAGACTGGAGTTAATCTGGTCCTTCGACACAGGGAATAAGTTACTGGGGCCCTGTGCTCTATCTGCGGATGGTGAAACCCTCGCTTTGTTAAAGCAGGGGACAGTTTATCTGGGGCAGATCAGGGATAAGACTTTTAAGCATCTGTGGAAGCCTGCAGAAAAGGATGTTCGGGCCATTCGGTTCATTCCGGGGAAGACAACTCAGTTGGTCGGATTTGCACGTAAAGTTAAAACACAAGAGGAAGGGGGAGGAGTCAGTTGGGACCATGATGTTTATCTCTGGCGAGAGCAGTTGGATGGGACGTACTCCCGTCGGAAAATTCGAGAATCAACTTCTGAAAAGCGAACCATTGATAGCTTTACTTTAACTGGCGAAGATCTGACCCCGATTCAGTTTTCCCACGATGCCCAGCTGCTGGGAATCAATGAAGGGGAGGGAATTGAAATCTGGGAGCTGAACCAGGCAAAAAAACTACATACGATTCAACCTACTGAAACCTTTGTCGGTTCGATTTCGTTTTCAGGTGATAACCGGTTGCTGGCGACCGGGGGAGGCTTTCTGGTTCTTCCACCTTCCACCAGTTTAAAAAAGAACGCACTTCCTCAGCCAGTTAAAAGCATTCCTCTTAAAGGCAAGCTCAGTGTGTGGGAGATTTCTACAGGCAAACGGCTGGCGGAGATCGAACTGGGGATTCCTGTCGGTACAATCGATCTTGCTGACAAAACAGGTATGCTGGCTGCCAGCACTCATGGGACTTTGATTCTGCTCAAGCCTGATGCAGGGAGATGAGCGTTGCTGGAGCAGAATAAAATGCCAGTCGTACTTCAATTAGTATTGAAGGGCTTCTGTCGTCAGATCACAAGTCTGTGATTAATGAAATATGAGACGCCACTTAATTCTGTTGCTCCTGCTGTGCAGACTCAGCCTGTTCGGCAGACGTTTCGACGGCTTTGAGCAGTGATTTTAGTTCGGGCTGCAGGTGCTGCATTTCTGGATCTTCGATTAATGTCCGCAGGCGTTGCAGGGCTTCGGCGCGGCTGGCTTCTGGCAGAGCGGGCAGGATTACCGGGTAAGTGTCTTGCATGTAGCCGAGGAGCCTTTTGAGTTCCGAGGTGCGATAGAGGTGTGATTCGGTCGGGACTTTCAGATTGGCGATCACCACCGTTGCCAGATTTTTTCGCACGTTGTCCAGGCTTTCCATGCGCGTGGGGTAGGTGGGATCCTTCTCGTCCAGCGTGGGCAGAAATTCGTTGATGAGCTGCACAATGGTGGCGGATAAACGCAAAGTGGAGCCGATCATTTCGATCAGTTCGCTGTCGGCGACTTTCTGGTCTGCAAATGCAGTGGCATAGAGGACCAGAATCTGATTACTGGACTGCATCAGCAGGATGGCTTCATGCACACGGACCTCGATGGGAGAACCCTCGTTCTGATACAGGTCCAGATTCTCGGCTGAGGTGATCCGGTCGAAGAGCTTGCCGGACTGGGGGCTCTGGTAACGCGGGAGCAGCGCAGCGTCCTCTTTGGTCAGCTTGCCCAGGGCTTCGGCTGCCTGCTGCATGTCACTGCCGGTCCAGTTGCGATCGTGGGCGGGGACTCCGGCTTCCAGGTACTCAGCTAACGGTAATGAATGATCGTCGGGAACCTGATTGTCACTGGCCGGGGCAACGGGCAGCGGGGGATCGGTGGCTACGGAATCGGCAGAGTCTGAACAGCCAGACATGCCGACCAGGGAGAGAAGCAAAATCAAAAGTGAGCAGGGGGAGATGAAAGGTCGCAAGGTATACCTCGGGCATCAGGTTGACCAGTTGATGGGGAGTGTGTGGGGACATTGTTTCAGGTGCCGGCGATTGAATCAATGCCGTTTGCCGACCTGCCATTTTCCGGCTTTTTTTCTAAAACAGGATATTTCACCGCCCGGTTTCGCGAAGCATTCCGCCTGAAAGGATGTGGACGCGGTCTGCGAACTGAGAATTCGGTTTCCATGGGCGAGACGTTTGTGCATAATGACTGATTCGGCCCGGGCAGTTTCTGGTTCCGGGGCCTGGGAGAATCTCTCCATTTCAAAGTAGAGAAAGAAACGAGACACAGGTTAAGCGACCGTTAAATTCAGGCAATAGTTGCTGTCTGATGCTGAGGGCCATTCACTGCGAGGTGACCATGTTGGAAGAGCACGAGCTGATGGAAGGTGATCTGGATCAGATTATTGCCAGTCTGATGCGGAAGATCGACCAGGGGGAGAAAATTGATGCTCAACAGCTGGTGATGGATCATCCGCATCTGCAGGCAGAGCTCGAAGCTTATCTGGCTGACGTGGCACTGATCGAAAAACTTGCCGGACCCACCGCATCGGAGCAGTGTTACGCTTCCGAGTGGAATGCGAAGGCAGAGCAGACGGCCCATTATGGGCAGGGCGGTCATTCTGAGTCTGGTACAGAGAGCCAGCTGTTGCAGGGGCGTTTCGGTCGCTACCAGATTGAAAAGGTGCTGGGGCAGGGGGCGATGGGAACCGTGTACCTGGCGGAGGACCTGGAACTGGAACGGCAGGTGGCGTTGAAAGTGCCCAGACTGGATGATTCCGAGTCAGCCGAGATGATGCTGGAGCGTTTTTATCGTGAGGCGCGTTCCGCGGCCACACTGCGACATCGGGGGATCTGTCCTGTCTATGATGTCGGGTGCGAGGAGGGGGTGAGTTACATCTCCATGGCTTTTATTCCCGGGATGCCGCTGGCGACTTGTATCGCCCAGGGGAAAATCAATTCGCAGCGGAAGATCGGGATCGTGATGCGCAAGCTGGCCCTGGCGCTCGAAGCGGCACACCAGCAGGGAGTGATCCACCGCGATCTTAAGCCGGCGAATATTATGCTGGATGAAGATAACGAGCCCGTAATCATGGACTTCGGACTGGCCCGTCAGCTGGGTAAGCAGGAAGCGGAACGTTTGACGGTTGCCGGTATGGTGATGGGATCGCCGGCGTATATGTCTCCCGAACAGGTCACCGGTGACCTTGATGCAGTGGGGCCTCAGAGTGATATCTACAACCTGGGTGTCATCTTGTTCGAACTCCTCACAGGCCGGCTGCCATTCCAGGGACCAGCCGTGGTTCTGATCGGACAAATTCTGACAGCAGAGCCCGTTCCCCCGTCCCGTCAGGTAGAGGGAGTGGCACCCGAACTCGAAGCGATCTGCCTGAAAATGCTGGCGAAGAAAATGGACGATCGTTATCAGTCGATGCAGGAAGTCGTCGATGCGCTGACTGCCTTCCTTAAAAAATCAGGACAGACCTCTGCAGCCAAAAGTAAGCGAAAGTCATCTACGACAGCGGAGCGGCAACCGGTGTCTGACTGGTTTGGTTTCCGGAATGGTTCTGTGTCAGGTCGGGCGGTGTTGCTGGCGGCTGCACTGCCGATCGTATTTCTGCTGGGGGCGATCGTCCTTTTGTTCCGTGCCGGTGAGCGGACCGTGCAGGTGACGATTGATGATCCGTCAGCCGTGGTGACCATCGATGGAAAACAGCGAGTCAGATTTTCAGGCAAGCAGGGTGAGGTCGAACTGGCGATCGGCCCGCATGAAGTGACAGTGACCCACAACGGGACTATCGTCAAAGGCTATGATCAGTTTCATTTTGTGGTTGCGGAAAACGGGAACGAACCGCTGGTCATCGAAGTGCTGGATCAGACTGCACCACCTGTTGAAAAACCAGTGGCAAAACCTGCCAGCGAAAGTCCTCCCCTGAATGAACCCGATTCCGTGCTGGCCCGACTGCTGGCGATGATGCGACAGAAGCCGGTCATGGTTCAGGAGTTTGACTTTAAACGTGGTCCGGACAAGATTGGCGTTTCAAATGTTACCTTTCGGAACGGTCGTATGTTGATCGAGATGAATTCGGGTTTCCATGATGGTGCCTGGCCCTGGGCCGACGGGAACGGATCGGGGCTGATTCAAGTGGATGTGAAGCTGCTGGAAGGTGCCGGCTGGCTGGTGAATCTGCATACTTCTGAAGATATCGGTTTTCTCATCGAATTGAAGAATGGGGAAATGGCCGCCCGAGCTTCTCTGTTCGGGGACCGGAAGAATACGTTGATGCCCGGGTACAAACTACTGGAGAAAGAAGCACCGACCCGCGGGGTGAACCAGATCGATCAGTTACTGATTCTGATCGAAGGCCGCAAGATCACCGTGTTCTTAAATGGGAAACAGTGTGGAGAACCATTTACGCTCGATTTTGACATCGGTAAGTACAGTGTGCTGGTCGGGGCGTTGAATAATAACCGAGAAAAGATTACGAAGGTGGAGTATGAACGGATCCGGATCTTCCCGCTGTTGCCTACACCGCATACAGAGACGGAGGCTGCTGCCCCCTGAGGGGGCTGACTCCACTGATTGTGCATCTCACGTGGATTCCGTGTGAAGCGCGGAATGATCCTGAATTACGAAAGACATGAAAAACAGGAAAGTTCCTGTTCTCGTCTACTGCTTCCAGCTAGCATAGCAATAACAGACTACGATTGCTTTCTTCATAATCGTCGCTGCTGAATGAAACGCGGCGACCGTTGATTACAGGACAGGAAACAGAGATGAAGCAGTTTGCATTGATGTTGTGTTTTGTGTTTTGTGCGGCAGAGACGACCTCAGCAGCCGTTCCCCAGTCTGCGAGCACAGCCCGACGGCCAAATATTATTCTGATCATGGCGGATGACGTCAGCTGGGAATGTTTTAGCAGTTACGGGGCGGAAGATTACGAGACGCCGCACATCGATGCACTGGCGAAGCAGGGCATCCGGTTTACGAACTGTTATTCCACGCCGCTCTGCACGCCGTCCCGCGTGAAGCTGATGACGGGGAAATACAATTTTCGCAACTACACGCATTTCGGCTATCTGAATCCCAATGAGAAAACCTTCGGTCAGCTGCTGCAGTCGGCGGGGTATAAGACGGCGATCGCGGGGAAGTGGCAGTTGAACGGGCTGTATCACAAGGCGGAAGGTTGCAAGGATAATACGCGGCCGTTCAAAGCGGGCTTTGATGAGTATTGCCTGTGGCAGGTGACGACGGGGGTGAAAGTCAAAGAGGGGGGCGGCGAGCGGTTCTGGAGCCCGCCGCTGGAACAGAACGGCAAATATTTTTCGATTGAAGACAACCAGGGGAAGTACGGCCCGGACATCATGTCGGACTTCCTGTGTGACTTCATCAGAAAGAACAAGGATCAGCCGTTCTTTGTCTATTATCCGAGTACGCTGGTGCACAATCCGTTTGTGCCCACGCCCGACACGATTGGATCGGCACCGCGAACACAGGCTGCGAACAAACAGCCCAAAGGGAAAGCGGCCCGGAAAGCCAACTTTGTGGCGATGGTCAATTACCTGGATCAAATTGTAGGGAAGCTGGTTAAACAGGTGGAGGATGTCGGCCAACTGGAGAATACGCTGATCCTGTTTACCGCCGACAATGGCACCAATGTCAGAATTACCTCACAGTGGAACGGACAGACGATTCATGGCGGGAAAGGTTCGACTACCGACATGGGCACGCATGTGCCGCTGGTCGCGTACTGGAAAGGACACACGCCGCAGGGTGTGGTGCTGGATGATCTGGTTGATTTCACCGACTTCTATCCCACGTTCGCCGCGATGGCCGGGATCAAGCTGGGGAAAGACGATCCCATCGACGGACGCAGTTTTCTGCCTCAGCTCAATGGCCAAGCGGGAGAGCCCCGGAAGTGGGTACTGAATCACTACCAGCCTTACTGGGGCCGGTTTCAGGGGGATCAGTATGTACGGAACGCGGGTTTCAAACTGTACCGCGACGGGCGGTTCTTCCATGTGCCCGTCGATCTGACCGAGAGTCAGAACATCGCCGCAGGCCAGGCCGGAGCTGTTGGAGAGAAGGCACGCGGGATGCTGCAGCAGACGCTGTCGACCATTCCCCCCCCGCCGCCGGTCAAGGGAGGTCCGAATGCAGGGGCGCGGCCCAACTACCCGGACTGGCGGAATATTGTGAACCCGAATGATTAGTGGTTGTTTCTGAAGTCAGACCAGAAAGAAGTAAACGTGAAGCGCGCTCCCATCAAAGGCTTACTGTTTCTGCTATTGCTCACATGGATTGTGGTGTTTCCTGTGCGGGCGGAAGAGTCCGTGAGGAACCCTGGTACAAAGCGAGAGGGAAAGCCGAATATCGTCTGGATCCTGGTGGACGACATGTCGTGTCACTTTGGTTACCAGGGAGAAAAACTGGTTGAGACACCGCAGGTCGATCAACTCGCGCGGGAAGGGGTCATCTTCAGTAATGCTTATGCGACGGCTCCGGTCTGTTCTGCATTTCGCTCAGCGGTGATCACGGGGATGTATCAGACCACAATTGGTGCGCATCATCATCGCAGCTCCCGGGGAGAATTAAAGATTCATTTGCCGGAAGGGATGCAGACGATCCCTGAGCTGTTTCGTGCAGCCGGTTATTTCACCACGAATGCCAACCCGGAGGGGACCCGCCCGGGAAAAGAAGATTACAACTTCGTTTACCAGAAAGCGGATCTCTATGATGGATTCGACTGGAGAAAACGGGCGCCCGGCCAACCGTTCTTTGCGCAGTATCAACTTCAGGGAGGGAAACTGCGAAATGTCGATCGCTGGTATGCAGAAGTCAAAGCCGGTCTGAAACAGCTCGTAACGGCAGACGAAGTCACGCTGCCGCCGTACTACCCGGACCATCCCGTGATCCGCGAAGACTGGGCTGCCTATTTGAACTCCGTGTCCTACACCGATTATCAGGTGGGAAACATCCTCCAGCAGTTGAAAGAAGAAGATGTACTCGACAATACCATTGTCTTTTTTCTGACCGATCATGGCATCAGTCATGCCCGTGGCAAACAGTTCCTCTATGAGGAAGGGGTGAAAATCCCGTTTGTTGTCTGGGCTCCAGAGTATTTACCTGCGGGAGAAGTACGCGATGATCTGATTGCTCAGATTGATCTTTCCGCGACGAGTCTGGCACTGGCGGGAATCGAAATTCCGAAGTGGATGCAGGGACGTCCCCTGTTTGGTTCGCAGGCAAAGCCGCGTGCGTATGTGGTGTCAGCCCGCGACCGTTGTGATGAAACCGTAGACCATATCCGCAGTATCCGCAAAAGCAATTTCAAGTATATCCGTAATTACCTGCCTCAACGCCCGTATCTACAGCCGTGTAAATATAAGGACGGGAAACCGTTCATGCCGGTGCTGCGCGAATTAAATGCTGCGGGAAAGTTGAATGCGGTGCAGTCTCTGCACCTGGCTGAGACGCGGCCGGAAGAAGAGCTCTACGATCTGACTCAAGATCCCTGGGAGATTCACAATCTGGCTGGCGACCCGGCATTTAAGCAGCAGGTCGCACAAATGCGATGTCTGCTGACCCACTGGGAACTCGAGACGGACGACCGGGGTCGTTTTCCTGAAGCGGAGGCGATGTACGATAGTGATATGGCGCCCTACCTGGCGAAGAGTCGCAAACGGAATCCGGCTGAGGCGAAGAGCCTGGAAGCGAATATTAATTTGATGAAACGCTGGCGTGCTGCAGGTAAATGAGAGAAGCATCTGAATTTAAAAGGATTAATCATGTACCACCATCAACTGCATCGACGCGATTTTCTTTGTCAGAGTCTGCTCACCGGAGCCTGTGCGCTGGGGGCGGGGCGGCTGGCTGCAGATGAACGGCCGCTGCCTGTATTCGGGCAAGGGAAGTTTCGTTATCGGCCTGTCGCCGGGTGGGGTGTGTTGGATGAGCGGACGCCGGTGAAGAACTGCAGTGCGATGGTGGTCGATGCACGGGGGCGGATTTATTTACTTACCGATCATTGTGCGAATAATGTGATCGTGTATGACCGGGACGGGAAGCTGCTGCAGAAATGGGGGACGCGGTTTCCCGGAGCCCATGGTCTGGAAATTGTGCAGGAAGAGGGTCGGGAGGTGCTGTTCATTACCGATCTGAATCTGCACCGGGTCTTCAAGACGACGCTGGACGGCGAAATTCTGATGGAGCTGTCGTATCCCAAGTCGACGGGCAAATATGCTAATGAGAAAGAGTATCGCCCCGCCTGGACGCTACATCTGCCGAACGGGGATTTTTTCGTACTCGACGGCTACGGCAAAGATTACATCCTGCGTTACAACCGTGCGGGAAAGTTGCTGGATTACTTCGGCGGTCCGGAAGGGGGCATCGCCCACTGGGGACCGCACGGGGGCGTGGTTGATACGCGTGGTCCGGGGGCGCCCGAACTGGTCATCGCGATGAGCGATCAGCAGACGATCAAGCGTCTCACGCTGGAAGGGAAGCTGATCGAGGAGATATCGCTGCCCGGTTCGAATCCGCGGATGATCCAGATTGTGGGCGAACACATGTTTGTGCCCCATCTGGCGGATAACTGGCCGAAAGACCGGGAGAGCAAGGGGTATATTTCGGTGCTGGATCGCGATTATAAAATTGTGTCGAATATCGGCGGGACGGCTCCGCAGTACGTGAATGGTAAGTTGCAGCCGATGTCGCAACAGGGGGGCTTCTTCCGGCATCCGCATGACCTGGTGGTTGCTGCGGACGGAGCCATTTATGTGCCGCAGTTTGCGTCCGGAAATACGTATCCGGTCAAGCTGGTGCCTGAAGTCTGATTGTTAGTTTATCCGAACAGGATCTGGAAATAGAGATATGAATCGAAACGCTGCTCCATTTGTTATGCTGCTGGTCAGTCTGCTGGCCTGCCTGGTGCAACCGCTGGCTGCCCAGGATGAGAAGGCTGTGCAGCCGGTCGATCCCGGGACGTTGACCGGAAAAGTCATGGTGGGTTACCAGGGCTGGTTTAACTGTCCTGAGGATGGCTCCGGGTTGGGCTGGAAGCACTGGGCCCGGCTGGGGCATAAGCAGTTCGGTCCGGGAAATGTGACCGTGGATCTGTGGCCCGATATTTCGGAACTGGATGCCGATGAACGCTATGCGACCGGATTTCGTCATGATGACGGCAGCCGGGCGGAAGTTTTCAGCAGTGCGAATCGTAAAACCGTGCTGCGACACTTTCGCTGGATGCAGGAATACGGGATCGATGGGGCCTTCCTGCAGCGATTTGCTTCCGGGCTGTCGAATATGAGACTGCTTCAGAATAAGAACCTGGTGTTGAACCATGTTCGCGAGGGAGCCAAAGAGTCGGGACGCACGTTCGCCGTGATGTATGACCTGAGTGGTCTGCAGGCGGGCGAGGTCGAGCGCGTCTTTGACGACTGGACGGAACTGCGCGAGATACAGCGCGTGGCCGAGGATACTCAATACCAGCGGCACAACGGGAAACCATTGGTCGCGGTGTGGGGTATCGGCTTCAGTGATGATCGGCCGTATTCACTCCAGGAATGTTTCGAACTGGTTAAACTGTTCAAGGGGAACGGCTGCGCGGTGATGCTGGGCGTTCCGTCCTACTGGCGCGAGGGGACGCGGGATGCGGTTGACGATCCGCTGCTGAAGGAGATTATCAAAGCCGCTGATGTAATCAGTCCCTGGTCGGTGGGTCGCTATCGGAGTCCCAAAGAGGCGAATCGGCATGCGGAACGGGTCTGGCAGCCGGATCGTCAATGGTGCGCAGAAGAGGGGCTCGATTTCCTGCCGGTTGCGTTTCCGGGATTCAGCTGGCACAACCTGCAGGGCGGGGAACTGAATCAGATTCCGCGGCGGAAGGGGGATTTCCTCTGGTCCCAGATCAAGGCGGCCGAGCGGATTGGCTGTGGGATGCTGTATATCGCGATGTTCGATGAAGTGGACGAAGCGACGGCGATTTTCAAATGTACCAATCACCCGCCGACCGGGAACGGGGGCAAGTTTGTCACGTACGAAGGGTTGCCCAGCGATCATTATCTCAAGCTGGCCGGCAAGGCGAGTCGGCTGATGAAAGGGGTCGGCAAAAAGGCCCCCGTGAAAAAGGAAGATGAACGTCGGCTCCTGATCGGCTATGGGGAAGGGATTCTGGAACTGAACGGGCAGAATGACATTGTCTGGCATTACCAGCAGCCCGGCATTGAAACCGTCTACGATGCCTGGAAGCTGCCGAACGGGAATGTGCTGTTTGCGCACCGGTTCGGCGTGCGGGAAGTCAATCAGGCGAAAGAGACGGTGTGGGAGTACAAAGTCCCCCCGATCAAGGGGCAGCAGGAGATCAATTCCTGTCAGCCGTTGGGTGATGGAAAGGTGCTGATTCTGGATTGCGGCAATCAGAAGTTGCTGGAAGTGGACCGGCAGCAGAACGTAACGTGGTCGATTGATCTGCCCGATGGCGGCAAGAATGTTCACAACCGGTATATGCAGGCACGCAAGACGCCGCAGGGGACGTATCTGATTTCGTATCGTGACAACAAGGTGATACTGGAATTGGATTCTAAGGGGCAAGAGGTCTGGCGGTACGACTTGAAACCGCAAGACCGCCCGTTTACGGCGATCCGTCTGGCAAACGGGCGGACGCTGATTCCCTGTATTACGTCGTATCAGATTATCGAAGTCGATCCCGAGGGGAAGATCACCTGGATTCTGGACAAGCGGGACGACCTCGGTTTTGAACTGTTGTATCCGGTGGGTGTGCAGGTGCGGAACAACGGGAACCTGGTGGTGATCAATTCCGACTATCATCATCGCAAAGGGATGGATAACGACGTGCAGGCGTTTGAAATCACTCGTGACAAACGCGTGCTCTGGAAGTTGATGAAAACGGATCTGGAAGAGGATGGCAAAGTCCCCGTGGTCGAACGCGGCACCAAAATGCCGTCGCATCATCTGCTGAGTATTCAGGTGCTGGGGGAACCGGCGGGGTTGAAGTAAGTTTCTCTGCAGTTTCTCTGTCCTCTCTATTGAATCACAAGTCGAAGACTATGCTGGATATATGCATTGCTGTTGATGTATGGCCGTGGATCGTGTACAATAGCGCCTTCCCACCTGTCGGCAATGAGTGCCGACCCCCGCAACCATCCCACCTGACACACCCGGGAAAGGAGCAGGAATGTCTCGACGAACCTCTGAATTTTGTGATGGAATCTCGCGACGCTCAGTCATTAAAGCAGGTCTGACCGGCCTGATGGGGCTGTCTCTCCCCGAAATTCTGCGTCTCAAAGCCCAGGCTGCCTCGACGAACGGTCGAAAGCAGGACAATACGGCGATCATCTTTCTGGAACTGGCGGGGGGACCGACGCAGCATGAGACTTACGATCCGAAACCCAATGCACCTGCCGATTATCGTGGGCCGCTGAATCCGATCAGCACCTCTGTCCCAGGCGTGCAGTTCAGTGAGTTCATGAAAGAGCAGGCACGGGTGATGGATAAGCTGGCGGTCATTCGCTCGATTCATCACAATTCGGGCAGCCATCGGACCAGCAGTCACCTGACGCAGACCGGGTATTATCTGCGCGATCGACAGAGTAACGAAAATGAAATGCCGAGCATCGGCTGTATTACCTCCAAGGTCCGCGGCAGTAACGAACAGGGAATTCCCGCGTACGTTTCACTGCCTCGCGACATGCGATTTGGTCGCGCCGCCTGGCTGGGCAAGGGGTATAACCCGTTCATTACCGCCCGCGATGCAGACCGAAAGAACTTTGAGGTGCCCAACCTGACGCTGTTACGCGGTCTGACTTCAGAACGTCTCAAAGACCGCAAGCAGTTACTAAAGGGGTTTGACGCCACACGCGAGATCATCGACAACAACGGCGTGGGCGATGCCATGGATCAGTTCACCCGGGAAGCCTTCGAGATGGTGGCCGGCGATGCGGCGCGGAATGCCTTTGATATCTCCCAGGAAGATGAGGCGACGCGCGACCGATACGGCAGGAACTCCTTCGGCCAGAATATTCTGCTGGCCCGCCGCCTGGTGGAACACGGGGTGACCGTCGCATCGGTACGGGTGACCGGCCCCAGCTGGGACGACCATCGTGATCTGGTCAAACGGATGAAGCAGAAAGCGATTCCCTACGACCGCGCCTTCGCGGCACTCGTGGAAGATCTGCACGCCCGCGGCATCGATAAAAAGGTGATGGTGGTAGCGATGGGCGAATTCGGTCGGACGCCGAAATTCAACAAGAACGCGGGCCGCGATCACTGGGGCCGTGTGATGAGCGTCGCTTTAGCGGGCGGCGGCATCAAAACCGGCCAGGTGATTGGTGCCTCCGACGCAGAAGGCGGGACGCCTATCGACGCGCCGTATCGCCCTGAGAATGTGCTGGCGATGCTCTACCGCCACCTGGGCATCGATCCCTCGACCACGTTCCTGGATCACAGTGGCCGCCCGCGGTACATCCTGGAACGCCGGGAGTTGATCAGCGAGCTGATTTGAGCTGACAATGATCTTGCTTCAGCAATTCTGAATTAGTTTGATCCCGCGACGGGCGTTTTCGTTTTCGAAACTATGGTTTTGAAATGCGAAAAATGTGGCGGCAACCGGAGGGTGGTGTTCCGCATTATCCAGTCCGACGTCTGCAAGGAGTGCGGCCATATCCCGTTGTCGGGACGTTTGGTGCGGCTGATTCTGCAAGTGGTTGCCGTGTGGATGTTTGCGGACGGATGGTCGCGTTTTCGGGTATACCGGCTGGAGGGGGGCCTGATTTGTCTGGCTGGGATTGTTCTCTTTGTCTGGGCAACACACAATTTCCGCGCGAAAGTGAAAAGACTGCTCGCGGTGGTTCGAAAGGTTACTGTCAGGACTTCCAAATGGTCACTGGGGTTTCTCTGGCTGGTGCTGCTCATCGTGCCTGTCTGGCTCTGGTGGGATGCCAGTTTTCAATCCGCGTATACCTGGGCACGGGTTGATTTGAGTATCCCAGATGACATGGGGGAGGGATATCTCAAGCTGAGCTCATTGAGTGATCTGATGATTCCAGTTACGGAAGAACCCTCATTTTACCAGAGGACGCATTCTTTTTCGGTCCTCGGTTCCCGAATTGCTGCGATGATCTTCATCATGTGTGGGAGTGCAGTTGCTTTGTTGCTGGCTGGGATGCACGTCATTCTGAGGGGCACGAGTAAAACCTATCTGCTCGGGTTCACATTGGTTGTCTGTGGCCTCGTGTTTATCACATCTCAGCAGGACAATCTGCTCTGGTACGCGGCGCGATACCGTATTTCGAATGATTTACCCCGGTTTCAAAGAGCGCTGGAACCGTTATTAGAGGAGTGGCCTACGAGACCTGGAACACTGCCAGAGATTGGCAGGTATTTTGCGCATGAAAAACGCCCAGGAAAACTCACCCCTTTGGGAAAGACGCAGTATCGAACCTACGAACAATTCGGTGCGGACGTTGAACAGCTTCCTGACGGCGGCGTCAGTTTTGCGCTGTCGCCGCACTACCTGTACCTGCTGGAATATCATCCGCCAGGGAGCAGCGGTCCGCAGTTCGAAATTAGCGGTGACAACTGGACTTCATACCTCGTCCGATCAGATCAGCTCGTGGAGAACTGGTATCTGACGCAGTATGATGCGGTACGGAAGTGAAGGTGAGGCTCGCTACTCTCAGCATGCTGTTTCGAAAAGACGCTCCACTGAATAATCCCGCTTGAAAATGCAGACGGTTCAAAAGTACCATAGAGATTCAATCTCTGCTTGTTCTGTTGAGTTGGTGATTCTCTCGAAAGGCGGATGTGATGTTACGCTGGAATATGCTGCTGCTGATCCTGGCTGGGACTTTGGGTCTGTGTTGTGGTGACAGAGCTGTGGCGGCCGAGGAGGCTGTGCTGCCTCAGATTCCTGCGATGAGCGCCGATGCGTTTTTTGCGCTGCCGGTGGAGGAGCAGCGGGCCGTGCTGATTGAGGCCCTGGAACAACGGTTGCGGTTGTTTGAGAATATTTCCTACGAGGCCCGCAGTCGCAGATATAAAGTACACGCCGATCTGGTTGCCTTTCCGTACCAGGGATCAATCCCGGATCCTGCTGATGAGATCATCTTACGCGCTGAAGGTCGGACCCGTCGCCTGGGCGAATCGTTCCGGGATGATTTCACATTCACGGTGCCGAAAACCCCCGAGCACGAGGAGATCCGAGACGCCACGATGATCAAAGTCTGTGATGTGCAGCAGGGCGAAGTTCGGTCTGCAACTCTGGTTAACGGGAAGGAAGAGTCCCAGTCGCGGGGGCAGATATCGCACCTCAAAGAAGGACAGAATCCGGCTGGGATGCTGACACGCTGGGGGCGTGGGACATCGGAGCAGCATCGGATTTTCTTCATTCAGGATGCGGTGCAGGCATTAGAGACAGCTGAGGTAGATCTGGAGGCGTCACCAAGCATTAAGTCGGGGCAGATTGGTGATCGGAAAACGATTTCGATTTCGTATCCAATCAAGGTCGAACGTCGGCAGAGTTGGACGGGTATCATGTGCGTGAATTTTGATCCCGCGCGTCAGTTTCTTCCGCTGGCTTATCGGCTGGAGCGGTTTGATCAACGCATCGAAGGTCGAAAATTGCGCTGGTTTGAGGCCATGCGTGTTGAGCAGGCAGAACAGCAGCAGGGGATCTGGTTTCCGCAGCGACTGTATTTACTTCAGGGGACCGAGTTGCCTACGGCCAAAGCCGGAGGATCCGCACTGGAAATTCAGGTTGAGTCTGTCTCATTTGGGACAGTGACTTCCGAAGACCTGGCGTTCACCTTTCCTGCAGGGGTGGAGGTGAGGAACTATACTAACGGCGTTCGTTTTACCACTGACGGGAAGGGGGGCGTGCAGGGTGAGGTCGAGGGGATTCCGTACCTGAATGGCTACTATCTGGGGAGCCTGTTTGGTCCCGGCATTCTCAAATATCTGTTTCCCTGTGTGGGGATCTCAACCTTTCTTTTGGGCTGGTACCTGGTTCGTCGACAGGAACGGATTGAACGTGAGCAGTCTGTGTCAGCTGGCGTCTAAGACCAGCTGTGCCTGTTGTTCGGAGAGGATGCCCTGCAGGGCGACCTGTTCGGCGTGTTTCAGGAATGCTACCTGGCTGTGAGAGACGAGGGGGAGGTCCTGTTTCGCCTCTGTTGTCTGTGAAGTTTCGATCCAGAGTAAGCCGCGTTGTGTGACCTGGGTCAACTGCTGCAGGAATTCCTGCTGTTTGACAGAGAGGTTGAGCTGCTTCTGTTGCTGGCGGATGCTGCGGAAGATTGGGGAACGCGATTCCAGTGCCAGGCGCTGTTGATCGTCATTTGAGAGTGGGGGCGTGGCAGGCAGAACCTCGGGCTGTTGTGGCTGAATGAGTAGTGCATTGTATTTTGTGTTTTGGGCCGGTGTCAGGACAGCACGCGTTGCACGGCGAAATTCTTCCTTGTACAGATCGATGCCGGCCTGGATGTCGCGTTGATCCGCTTTGGGCCGCATTGAGCCGAGGAACAGAGGTTTGGTACTCTTGTTGTAATTCGTCTGCGCCTGCTGCAGCTGACGTTTCTGAGTTGTTGTCAGTTCAAAGAGTTCCTGGGTCAGGTCAACGTATAAAGCGTGCCATTTACGGACTGCAATGTAGTGCTGCAGGCTGTAGCGGGTTTGTGTGGGGGAGAGCAGGCCGGTGAACGTCATGAACTGACCGTGGTGGATAGCCTGAGCCTGACGTGTTTTGCTCCGTTCCAGGTAGGCGGTGAAGTCCCGGGGGTTGCCGGCCAGGTAATCGGCGTCCCGACTGAAGGTTTCCAACTGTGCCAGGAAGATCAGGCGATCCAGGCTGGCGATGGTCTGTTCCTGGTTGTCGGTCAGCGGGAGGCGTGGTTTGCCGCTCCGGTGAGCGTGGGCCAGATCGCCGATGAAGAGATAGCCGGTGTGGAAGATAAACTTTCGCCTCATCCTCAATCCACCGCTCAGTTCCTGCGTCCGTTTGGCCCGGGCGGCGTCGGTCAGGGGTTCCTCCGCATATCCCGGAACGACTGACTGCAGTGTGCAGATAGTTACGATGACAACTGTTGAGAGTAAACGGAGCATATGATTCTCCTTCAAACCGGTCTGAAGGTCAGGAATTCCCGCAGGGGACGTTTGATGAGTGAGTGCATCATGGAAGCGAAGATGACCAGAAAGATGCCGCCGACAATGATCGACATCCAGGTGGGGCCGATGGTGTAGCCCAGCCAGTTGATCAGCTTTTTCATGCCACTGCGGCGTCCCGAGAATTCGCGACTCGGATCGGCTTCGGTGGAGAGGAAGATCATGAATCCGCCGATGGCCGCCGTGAGTACCAGGCCGAGCAGGGGCCCCTGCAGGACAGACCAGGCATCGGCTTCTTCTTCACCGGCGGTGCCTCCCAGATGATGACGGACCGCTTCGAAAATCTGTCTGTGTTCGCCTTCGTTACCCTCGGTGATTTTCTGTTTTTTGCCGGCCTGGTCGATGATGGTGAGCTGCTGCAGACCTTCCGTGTAGGTGATACGGGCCAGCTCTGCGCGCGGCAGGAAGGTTCCCTTGGATTCTGCGGCGATGATCGCGGTTGCCTCATCCGGTTGTGCGTTGATGCGTCCTACGAGTTCTTCGAGGACTTTCGGCTTTTTGATATCGAGCAGCCAGGCAATGCCCGTGGGGTCGATCTGCATCACGTGCAGCAGGGTGCTGTCACCCGAACTGGTCGACCAGACCATGACCGTCGGGTCATGCTCAGACGCGGTGATATCGGTGGCAGATTCGGAGGGTACGAGTGCTTCAGGCGTGAGTTCATCATTCATGGGGAATCCAGCTCTACATTGAATTGACGTGCAGGAAAGACAGGAAAACGAACGTTGTTCATGACTCGACTTTTGTTCCGATGTGTATTTCGCCATTGTTGATTGCCGCTTTCAGGGAGTCAAGAAAATTATCACTGGCGCATCTGAAAATCATCATCCGGTCTGCATTCGTATTTTGGGATGCGCTGCAGTAGACTGCGGGTATGTCTGAATCGCGTCAGAAAACTGAAGGGTGGGAGTGTTTAGAAGAGGAGGGGGCGGGGCCGTTTATTACGCGCCGTCTGTTTCGTCACGCCGACGGCACTCTGTGGGAGTGGCTGTCACGTAAGCACCGCAAGGCTCTGATTGCCCGTGAAATCGGTCTGGCGGAAGCGATTGGCCAGCTGCTGATTCGCTGTCTGTGGATGCCGGGCGAGCTAAACTGGTGGATTGGAAGTCTGTTCGCATTCGGGTCGTTGCTGTTTGCGACGGCGAGTGTGCTGTTACTTGCACCCGAGCTGGCGAACGCGCTGGCATTGAGTTCAACTCAAGTGAATGCGATTTACTTTGCCGGTTCGCTTCCCTTTACGACTGCCGCCTATCTGCAACTCTACCAGGCCGCGAATGCCGGGCCACTGCCGGACGAGCCCGATCATTTCGGGAAACGATACCGTCTGTTGGGGTGGAAGCCGTGGAAGGCGGGCTGGTTGAGTTGTGCCTTGCAGTTTGTGGGAACGATCCTGTTTAACATCAATACCTTCGATGCACTGTGGCCCGGGCTCACGTGGTTCCAGACTGATCTTCTGGTGTGGGTTCCCAACTTTGCGGGCTCGGTGCTGTTTCTGGCCTCCGGTTACCTGGCGTATATTGAGATCTGCCATCATTACTGGGGCTGGCGATCGGAGAATCTTTCGTGGTGGATTGTGGTGATCAACCTGCTGGGCTGCGTGGGCTTTATGGTCTCCGCCTGTTTTGCGATTTCGCTTCCCGGTCCGACAGTCGAGTGGATGGGGACTGTCGCGGTTGCCTTTACGCTGCAGGGGGCGATCTGTTTTTTTCTGGGGGCCGTGTTAATGCTGCCGGAAACGGTGCGCGAGGAAGCGCAGGCACCGAAACCGGCGGTCGAGAGTGTCTGACTCGATTACGCTGATGCGATGAACTGAACGCCGGCCCTCTACTGTTTCAGCAGCAGGGACCGACGGGATTGATGATTCCACGGAGTTCATTTCTTGAGGGGCGGGTAGATGACTTTCCAGTCGTCCTTCATATTCACGACGGTCCAGCCTTTTTCGCTGGCGTCTTTCAGCGCCTGTACGGCACCGACGTTGTAGGAGTATTCGCGTTTGGCATCGGTGTGGTGCACGAGCAGGGCGAAGCGGGCACCGGAAGCGCCGGTGGCCCATTCGAGCATCTGGATGTCACCGTCGGAGTTTCCGAAGGCAGCGATAGGACGCAGGCCGATGTGCGAGTTGATGCCAACCGGTTTGCCGGCTTTGTCGTCGATGAAGTTGATTTCCGGCAGACGAATCAGCACGGGGCCCTCTTCACGCATTTCAAATTTGGTTTTGACACTGCTGCCGACCACCTGCTGGGGGGGGATGCCATAAACACGTTCAGTCCAGGGCCGCATGAATTCGATTCCACCTCCCGAGACGATGAACGTTTTAAAGCCTTTAGAACGCATGTAGGCCAGCAGTTCGAGCATAGGCTGATAAACCATCTGGGTGAAGAGACGTCCGGTTTTCGGATGCCGGGCGGTTTTGCTCCACTCGTTGACGATCTTTTCAAATTCCGTGGTGGTCATGCCAGTGTGCGTGGCGACAACCAGTTTCAGGACGGCTGCTTCTCCCCCGGCGAAGGCGGTTTTGTAATCACCTTTGAGGACCGAAGCGAAGGGTTCCTCCGTTTTCCATTCCGGATGCTGGGGGGCGAGGGCTTTGACCCGATCGATGGCAAAGAAAACCTGGAAGTACTGCGGTTTTTCGGTCCAGAGGGTGCCATCGTTGTCGAAGGTGGCAATGCGGTGTTCCGGAGGGACGTAATCGGGAGAATCCTTGGACGTTACCTTTTCGACAAACTGAATGATGTTCTGTTTGGTAGCAGATTCGTTCCAGGAAGGGAGCGGGTCAGCGGCGTTTAGCTGAAACACGCAGCAGGTCAGAACAAGGACCAGGGTCAGTAAGCGAAGACGTGGCTGAATTCTCATTTGTTTATGCTCTCTGGCGGATGAGGGAAACGGGATTGTTTGAAAGTAACGGGCTTTCTGAAGTACAGGTGGTCCGCATGGATATCGGTCAGCACAGGTCATCAGTTACCGAACGGTATCGAAAATTTCATGCCTTCCTCTTTGAGGGCATCCCTGATGAATTTAAATTTGTGGAAATCCGTCAGGGTCATTGGTCCGTGATAGATTTTGCGCTGCATTTTGCGTGGTGGATAATCGACGTAACTTTGCAACAGGTTCCGGATGGCGGCATTGAAGGTCACCAGGGTCCAGGTGCGTTCCGTGAAGTTGTTCATGAAGACATCATAGCGTTCCTGCGGGTCCTGGAGCAGATCGAAGACCTGCGGCACGGTGGCGACATATTTTTCCGGTCCTTTCCAGCCGAGGTTGGTGTCGACGGCCAGTCCGCCTGTCGCCTGTCCGCCATCCCCCCGCAGATTGAAGACGGCTTTATAGTTGCCGACACGAGCGGCACCCGGGGCGAGTTCATTCTCCGTGAAGTAAAACCAGGTATTCCGTTTGGACTTGCCTGTGCCGAACAGGGCGGGGGACATGTCGTAGCTGTCGAAGCAAATCGGTTCGCCTGCGCGATCTTTTTGCGGAAGTTCCAGACCGGCGAGGGAAGCGAAGGTGGCCATCAGGTCCAGACCGCCGAGGATGTCGTGATTGCGGACACCGCCCTTGATCTTACCTGGCCAGACCGCGATGGCGGGGACTCGACTCCCCCCTTCGCGGGCGGTGCCTTTGGTACCGCGAAACGGTGTGTAGCCGGCGTCCGGATAAACGTCCTGCCAGGCACCGTTGTCGGTGGTGAAGAAGACCAGCGTGTCTTGTTCCAGTTCGAGTTCTTTGAGTTTGTCCATGAGGCTGCCAATGCGCGTGTCGAGCTCGACGATGGAATCGGCGTATTTGGTTTTGGAGATGGATTTGTGTTTGAATTCGGGAGCCGGCAGGTTGGGCTGGTGGTTTTTCATGAAGTTGACGTTGATGAAGAAGGGCTGATCGGGATGTTGAGCGGCATCTTCCAGAAACTTCAGGCCCGACTGTTCGACGTACTGATCGAGATAGGGGACGCCAACGAATCCTTTTTCCGGCGTGTCGATGTATTCACCGACGACTTTCCAGTCCTGTCTGGGCGCCTCTCCCGCTTTGCCTGAGAGGGACCCTTTTGTGACGAGATTGAACATCACCCGCAGCTTGAAATCCATGTCGGGGAACCGCTCTGGATCACCATAGGTGTAGGCGTTGAGGTGGTAGAGGAAACAGTGCTCCATCACGTCATAGCCGTGCGCATTGGGCAGGGCGTGGTCGGCTTCTCCCAGGTGCCATTTCCCGGTGAAGTAGGTGCGGTAGTTGGCCTGTTTGAGGATGGAAGCAAGCGTCCATTCTGCTTTGGGGAGTCCGCCCCCCTGTCCCGGGAAGGAGACGGTCGTCATCCCGCTGCGATTGGGGATGCGACCGGTCTGCATGGCGGCGCGTCCGGGAGTACAACTGGGCTGTGCGTAGAAAGAGAAGAAGGTCATGCCTGCACGGGCCATTTTGTCGATATTGGGGGTGGGCATGCCGCGGCCGACACCACCGCCGTAGGGCCCCAGGTCACCGTAGCCGGTGTCGTCAGAGACGATGAGCAGGATGTTGGGTTTTTTCTGCTGTGCGTGTGCCGGGGCGGCGATCGTCAGGCTTATGGTGGCTGCCAGTGCCGACAGAATCAGGGAGTGTAACTGGCACATTTGAAGTCTCATTGCAGTATCCTTGGTTGCTGAGAATTAGGACAGCTGGTAGCTGTCATGTAGATCGGGGAGATAGAGAGAGCGGTGGTGGTCTGATGGAGCCACTTGTCAGTTGTGAAAGCAGACAAGCGCTGGACCAGCGTGGAATTGAGATCGAAGTTGCACATTGAGGTACTCTCGCTGCGTGTCGAAGTGATGTGCCGTTATACGGACAGTATTCTTAAACAGAAAGATGGAAGATCTCAGTGCCTGACCGCTGCTCTTTCCATTATAGAGCAGCGAGGTGAATGTAAAGTAAAAACTCCGTAAAGATACGGGTTTCATTGCGTTAGTGCTGCGTAGCAACGGTGTTGATCTACTCCACCTATGGGCAGGGAGGCAGGCTGGTCAGGACGTGTTTCATAATTCGCACGGTCCATACTTATCTCGTTTCAACCGGGGCTAAGGCCCTGCGGCTAATTGGTCGATTCTGCGGTCTCTGGCCCATAAATGAGGATAGGGTCACCGTATCGGCGTGTATCGATGCTTGCCTGGTGAATGTTCTCGGAAGCACGGGATAAATCGATTCTGTGTGAGCACCGATGCGGAAGGTGCAGCTCGCCTGAGTGGTGCCTTTGCGGAGGATGCGCGGTTCAACTGTATTTTTTCTTGAGCTTGTTGTAGTAGGTGTCGAGTTCTTCGTCCGACATATTTTCGATCTCCTGGATGGATTTATTGAACTCCTGGTCCAGTTGATATTTGCTGGGGATTTCGAGGCCCATGATCTTATCGATGCGTTCTCGGGCGCGGATGCGTTCGTGGTTGGATGCGTCGGGATGTTCGATGATGGAGCGGTAGAAGAAATAGGAATCGGCGCGGTGCTGATCCAGATCCTGTTCGAGGAATTCCCGCATTTCGCGGCGGGCGCGATTCACGTAGCGCGTGACGGAGTGGCGGCTGAGACCGTATTCGGCGGAGATGGCGGTTTTGATTTCGGAGGTGAACCGCCCCAGGCCGATCATTTTCTTGATGAGTCGGACGATGACGGTCTGTTCGTCCTGCGTGAGATATCGGCGGGGTGTGGTAGTGGATTGTGGGGATTCCTGATGCATAAGTGTGTTCCTTTGTTTGATAGTGGGGCTAAGGGATTGATTTTGTTCTGGTTCTTCCTGAGTTCGCTCTTAATGGTATTGGGGCTCGCCAGGCGGGCGGACACATGGGTCCGCCCCTTGTATCTACTCTTGACTGTCTGTGCTGCTCATCTTGTGGAAGGGCGCGCGGGGGTCAAGAGGGGATTGTGCTCTGAGTTCAAGGGAGTGGGTGATGAGATGTGGACGAGATCGCTTTCAATTGCTCTGAAAGTGCTGCGAGATGATTTGAAATTGTGGGGCATAGATCGAACCGGTTCATTTTGTTCCGGTGAAGATCGGGAAAAATCGACGACGATTCAGGTGAATGTGAGTGACTTGTGCGGTGTGTGCCGGTGCACGCATCATCCGCCTCGCGCGCGAAGCACAATTGCACAAGAATATGGTTCGGGAAGTGCGGATCAAGGTCAGTCTGAGCAGTGAATTCACGCGTGCAAACGACGAAGTTCAAACCTGTTCATACTGTGGATCTGTCAGCTGATTGAAATGAAGGATGTGTTTTCAGGGGAAGAGTTTATGAAAATTTTATTCGCGAAAAATGTGTGAACCAGTTATGATGGCCGTGTTAATAAATTATGAATCAGAATACGAATTCGAAATAATGAAGGCGGGCCAGTCATGCGAATTCTTGTAGGGTGGGATAATCCCCAGGAGTGTGAGCTGATCTCCATGTATCTGGGGGTGAGTGAGAACGAAGTCCGGATCTGTGCGACGCCGGAGGAGTTCCTCCAGCAGGCAGCGACACAGGATGAATGGGACATCATTCTGATGTCGATTACGAGCCCTGATCCTCAGACGGCGTATGAAAACTTTGAGCAGGTGCGACAACAGCATCTGGATACGCCAATTGTGGGTGCGTGTCCCGGTCAGGATACGTTTCACCTGGCCCGTTTTCTGACGGCGGGGATGCGGGCTTATATCATTCGCGATGACGGCGGTGATTTCATGTTCCTGATGGAAGTGACGCTGGAGAGCGTGGTGAATTCAGTCAAGGCGGAACGCGAGCGGTTTGTGGCGGAGCGACTGCGCGAAGAGGTGGAGTCGGTGCGGAAGCTGCAGGAATCGATCATACCGACGAACATTCTATCCCCGGATCGATTTGATGTGACTGCGCGGTATGAATCTTCGCAGATCCGCGTGTTTGGCGGACAGCCTGTGACGCTGGCTGGTGGCGACTATTACGATGTTTTCATGCTGGACGATGAGAATCTGGTGCTGCTGGTGGGGGATGCTTCGGGGCATGGGATGAAAGCCTGCATGTCGATCATGACGATGCATACGCTGGTGGGGATGATCCGTTCGAACCGTTACCTGGATACCGCGGCGTTTGTGAAGGATGTGAATAACCGGTTGTGCGAACAGGCAGTCGTGAATGATGACGGTGGCTTTATCACGCTGCTGTACGGGATTCTGAATTCCCGTACGAACGAATTTCAATGGACGTCAGCAGGGGCGCCGATTCCGATTGTGCACGAACTGGAAACGAACAACATTTATGAGCTCGGCACACTGGACGATGGCGGGTTGCCTCTGGGAATCGTTCCGGATGTGGACTACGACGTGCATACGTCAAAAATTCCGCCTGACAGTCGGCTGCTGATTTTTACCGACGGTCTGGCGGAAGCGTTTCCCGGCGAGAAGGAGCAGTTCGGCGAATTCGGCATTCCGGGAATCATGCAGTCTCTGCAGGAATCACGCTCGAGCTGCCTGGAGTCGGCGCTGGAGAATCTGTTTCGGGATTCGAATGCATTTACGGATGGTTCAGGAAGACATGACGACACATCTGTTGTGTTATTGGGGCGAAAAAACTAGAGTTCTGATATCCGTCTCGCGCAACTGAATCGATCACCGTAAATTGACAGGTACAGGGAACGTATATCAATGGCAGCTGATGCAGAGCTGAATCTTTCGTTTATCGAGAAAAAGCTGGGGACCGTCGGGCGTATTGCTTACTATGCAGGTCTCGTGGGGCTGTATAGCCTGATCCCGCTGATCAAGAATGATTTAGGTGCAATCGCCGGGGGTTTTTTAGAAGGTCTTGGCGTACATCCTGAGCGAATTGTTGAGATTGAAGAGTTTGGTGACTTTTCTTCCAGCCTGCACGGGATCATCGGCCTGGTACTGGGTTTGCTGCTGGTTTTTCGGACGAACAGCTCCTATGCCCGCTGGTGGGAGGCCCGTAAGCTGTGGGGCAAGCTGGTTAACATCAGCCGCAATATGGCGATCAAATTTCGCGAGCTGACGAACTTCACCAAGCAGGAACTAAGAGAACTAGCAGATCTGCTTGTCGCGTTTCCGGAAGCGTTACGGGATCACCTGCGTGAGGATGACGACTTCTCGATGTTCCCGGAACTGGAACAGATCGATCCGCCTCCGCGTCACATTCCGGCGTACATCGCGGACCTGATTTACCGCAGAGTGATTGGCTGGAAGCGTTCGGGGATGATTGATGGTGACGAGCTGCGAATCATCGATTCGGAGACCCGCGAGCTGATGGAGATCTGTGGAGCGTGTGAGCGAATTCGACGTACGCGACTGTCGCCTTCGTACCGGACCTTCGTCAGGCACTGTATTACGCTTTACCTGTTAACGCTCCCCTGGGGACTGGTAAAAGAGTTTGAATTGTGGACGGTGCCGATGACCGTGATTATGGCTTACTTCATGATCGGGATCGAAGTCATCGCACACTCTGTGGAAGAGCCGTTCGGCCTGGATGAAGACGACCTGGATCTGGATGGTCTATGTATTACGATCCGGTCGACGGTGAATGAAATTCTGGATCGGTTCGGTTCGCAGGAGCAGACTCAAGCGTAGTTCAGAACTACCGATTGTTCACAAATGAACTTTGAAAAATACAGGCTGGTGCGGTTTGACCGTGTCAGCCTGTTTTAGTTGCTTTTCCTGACTTGCTGCATGAAATCAGAATAGGCGTGCCAGTCGGGGTCGTGCTGGGAGTGAATCTGGATCGGCAGCGTGGGGAGTTCTTCCACCGCTTTGTTGAAGACGGTGAGAGCCTCTTCCTCGTTCCGAACGTACCACTGCCAGTGACAGACCTGGTTGCCCGTGATGAGCATCGTGAGGTGACCCAGACCGTTTTCCCCCCAGAGGTTGACGAGCAGTTCTTCGAAGTGGCTCATCTGCTCCCGATCGAGGGGACCGGGGAGCTTGCTTTCGTTCTCTGACTGGTAAGGCCAGACGATCTCCACGCGGTCCGGATAATCGCTGGTTTTGATGCCCAGCGGGATGTGGGGGAGCAGACGAAACAAAACGGTCACGCCCTCTTCGACTGCGGTCGCTGTAAGCCATTCCTGATCGGTCGGCTGCTGGTTCAACTGGCTGCCTCCTCTTTTTTGGGCTGAGTCAGCAGGGAGACGAGGATCAGTGTCAGGAAGCCGAGCGGAATCGTCACCAGGCCAGGCTGGCTGAAGGGGACGATGGCGTCTTCGGGTTTGAGTCCATAGATGCCTTTATAGGAATCGGCACTGAGCAGAATCCAGGCGAGCGAAGAGATCATACCGACAAAGATCGCGACGGTAATGCCCTGTTTGGTGGTTTTGGGCCAGAAGAGCAGCATTACCAGGGCGGGCAGGTTCGCGGAAGCAGCGACGCTGAAGGCCCAGCCGACAAGGTAATTCACGTTGAATTCCTTGAAGAGAATCCCGAGGATAATCGCGATCAGACCGACGACGACGGAAGCCATTTTGGCGATCCGCACTTTGGCGAAGTCGTTCATTTCAATTTTCATGAAGCTCGACATCAGGTCGTGCACGACCGCACCGCTGGACGCGATGATCAGTCCACTGACGGTTCCCAGCACGGTGGTGAAAGCGATCGCGGAGATGATCGCGAAGAGCCAGTCACTGATGCTCTTGGCGAGCAGGGGAGCGGCCATGTTGGAGTTGGTGACATCCATGGCACCGCTGGTCATGGCTCCGAGCCCCATGAAGAGCGTGAGGATGTAGAAATAGCCGATGCTCCCGATACCGACGATGGTACTCTTGCGGGCGCTGGCCTGGTCTTTCACGGTGTAGTAACGAATGAGAATGTGCGGCAGGGAAGCGGTTCCGCAGAACAGGGCCAGCATCAGGGATAAGAAGTTGAGCTTGCCTTTCAGATCGGAACCCCGGATCCCGGCGAACTTGGGATGGTTGCCCGGGCTGAGGACCTTCTCGCCTGAGGTTGGCTTGGGGAAGTAGATCGTCAGGTCTGCGCCGTCTTTCAGTTTGACGGTATCGGAGCCCCAGAGGATCACTTCACTTTTGCTGAGCGTGCTGAAGAACTCGGTGAGCCCCAGCGGACCGGTTTCTTTCTTGTCATCCGGCAGCTTGCTGATGCGGCCGACGGGGTAGAAATCGGTTTCTCCTTCGCCGGTTCCCTGAGGGAGCCCGTTGATGATGATTTTACCGTCCGCTGTTTTTTCCTTGTACTGTGTTTCCGAGAGGAAGTACTGCTGCTCCGCGTTTTGGGTCAGTTTCCAGTAGGACGTTTTGTCGGCGCGGGTGAGCTGCAGGTAGCCTTTGTCTTTCCAGGGGCCTTCGTTGAGCGGGGTCAGGGAGTCCTGTTCGGTCAGGCCGAGTTCATTGTTCCAGAGTTCAATGTCATCGCTGGCCGCAGGTCCGAGGATCTGGAACTGGTGCGTTGATTTCCCGTTATTCACCGGATCGGTTGAGAAACCGCGCTGCAGAATCAAAACTGTGAGCAGGGTACTGAAGATAACGAGCAGCGAGCCTTTGAGGAACTGCACGTAGGTGGTGCTGACCATGCCGGCGGTGACGACGATGATGATCACGATCGTCCCGACAAGGAGCACGCCGACGTAGTGCGGAAAGCCGAGCAGGGGAGTGATCAGTGCACCGGCGCCGACCATCTGAGGAATCAGATAGAAGATACTGACAGCCAGGGTACTGATGGCAGCGGCCAATTTAATACCCCGCGACTGGAAACGGCTGTCGAGGGCATCGGCAAAGGTGAAACGCCCCATGCGTTTGAGCGGTTCCGCGATTACGAACAAGGCGACGATCCAGCCGGCCAGGTAACCGATGGAATAGAGGAAGCCATCGTAACCGTAGAAGGCGATCATCCCGCAGATTCCCAGGAAGGAAGCCGCGGAGAGGTAGTCACCAGCGAAGGCGACGCCGTTAATAAACCAGTGAATGCCGCCCGAGGCAGCGAAGTATCCCTTGGCCGATTTCGCTTTCGCGCCGAGCCAGAAGCTGAGTCCGAGGGTAATGGCAACGATCACACCAAAGATGAGGACCGCCATCAGAGAGGGTTCGTAAAGCATTATGCGTCCTCCTGATTGCTGGAACCAGAGGAGGCGACATCATTGCGACACATCCAGCCGTAGATGATGGCGAGCACAAAAGCAGCGATGATCAGCGTGAAGCCATAGACGATGGCCAGGTTGAGTCCGGCGAAGACCACGATTTCCATTTTGGCTGGTGAGAACGTATTTAGAAAAACGAAACCGCCATACAGCAACAGATATACGGTGAACAGAATTAAGCCCAGTCGCGTATTACGAGAGATCGTCTCGTGGTTTTCCTGTTCGCCCGGCTCATTCGGGCCGTGATCAAAACCTGCCATAAGAAGTAAACCCTTTGAGTTGAACGCTATAATCGGGGTTGATCAGTCAGAAGTGTCAGATCAGATGTTATAATAAGGAAAGCCTATTCAACCCGGAATCGAGCGTGGAATCAACTGTCATCGGAGACGAGCGGCAAAGAAATGAGAATCTACTGTTAATTTCCGGGGGGATTGTCGACGGGGTCTGTCCGTCTGTTTCAGGGATTGACGTCTGGGGGAAGGGGCAGAAAATGTTTTCGATTCGCTGCCAGTTTTTTAGGGCCAATACCTTTGACCTGCAGCAGATCATCGATTGAGCGAAAAGGGCCGTGTGCCTCTCGGTAGTCAATGATGCGTCTGGCTAAAACAGGACCGATCTGCTTGAGCTGGGCAAACTCTACCCAGTTCGCCTGATTGATATCGAGCTGATACTCGTAAGGCAGCGGCGTCTGTTTCTCAATTTCGAGTGGCTCAGTTCCCCAGCGGGACAGACGCGCCAGATGCAGGAGTGAGAGGCAGAGAATTACAATCAGCAGTACACCTAAAAAATACTGATCGCTCCGGTGCAGACCCAGAAAAGTCTGTGGTGTTGATTCATCCGGGGACTGGTTTTCCATCCGCAGGCTGCCTGAATCTAGGATGCTGTTGGGACTGGTAGTTAGTTCATGGGGGAATCAGCGGGAAAAAATGTCGGTACACACATCCGTTGTAAGTCTTTGTGGGCGAATATTATGTGTCAGTACAATCTCTGCACAGAACTGCCGACTTCTATTTGACCTGATCTCCCGTTATCCATAGAATGAATTGAATAAGAACCTGTCTTTTGAATCGCGAGAACAACTGTTTACGTTCAGTTTACAGTTACAACAAGATAATTCCAACGCCGAGGGGGTCCTGTGAGAATGTCATTCATCAGTATGCAACATGGTCAATGGAAGCGTTCGCTCTTTACGTTTCTCTCAATGGTACTCCTGACTTCCGGCGCGGTATTCGCGCAGAGTAAGGATGTTAAAGGCCCCCCGAAGCCGCAGGAGTTGACCCTGTCTTCGCAGGGAGGCTGGCCGATTGCGATTACTTATTATGAATCGAGTAACGCAGCGGATTCACCGGTCGTTGTTCTGTTGCACGGTAAGGGGGGCAGCAAGCGGGCCTGGGACAACGGGTTTGCTCCGGTCCTGCAGAAGAACGGCTACGCGGTTGTATCTGTCGATCTGCGTAAACATGGAAAGAGCCAGCCGAATGCTCCCGGTGGTGGAAACCAGAATCAGAAGGGGGGCAGAGGAGATAATCTCTCTGCACTGGATTACAAAGCGATGGTTGTGTTCGACATGGAAACCATCTGGAAATTTCTGTTCGACGAACACCAGAAAAAGCACCTCAATATGCAGAAAACAGCCATCATTGCTTCTGATATGAGTGTACCGATTGCTTTGAACTACGCGTTACTGGACTGGGGCAAAGTACCCTATGATGACGCCCCCGTGCTGGCAGCTAAGACTCCCAAAGGTCAGACCGTACGGGCGCTGGTGTTGATTTCTCCTGAATCCCGCGTCAAAGGGCTGACTTCTTCACAGCCTTCCGTGAGTTTGAAAGAACCCATTTTCGGTATCAGTTTCTTTGTCTGCAGCAGTGCAGGGGATTCTTATGATCGCAATTATACAGAGAAGCTCTTTTCGCAACTGACCTCGGCTGCGAATTCCAAGGGTAGAATGTACAAGGAATCTTACCCCGGAAAGTTGAGGGGTACTGATATGCTGGGGCGACGACTGGGGCTTGAAGTCGATATCCTCAAGTTCCTGGATGCCCATCTGAAGAAGCTTCCCGGTGACTGGTCAGATCGTCGTCCCCGGTATGACCGCGATGAGTAGAGCTTGAGCAGAAATGCAGGTCGAAGACGAAATCTCCGACCTTAATTTCTGGTTCAGCCAGATAAAGATATTCCCAGGCTGCCTGTATTCAGGCAGCCTTTTTTTGTGGGATTGCAAGGACGTCTGATTTCTCTGTTTCCGAATCTTCGTCCAGTGAGCTGAGTGCGATTCGCTCTGAGAGCAGTGCCATCTCGGCTCGAATCGCTTCCATTTCGTGCTCTTTTTCGATGAGCAGTTCTTCCAGCCGGGCGATCCGCTTTTCCGGGTTGCGATGCAGGAACCGGTTCACGATTTCCAGTATCAGCAGTGCCCGGTAGAGCTTCATCACCAGGCTTTTCAGGCGGAAGATCCGTGCAGAGCGTGCAAGTTGCTGAAGTCGCAGCAGTTTACTGGTGGTCGTGAAAAATCGCAGAAACGCGACCATGGGCAGGCAGATGACTGCCAAGTCGATCCAGTGTTTACGGCAATATTCCAGTCTTTTCTGCTCGATGGAAATCATGATAATGAATTCCAGCGTGAAGGCGAACCAGATGAAACCGGTGGCGATCGCGGTCAGGTCGGCCAGCATGGGGTTGGCCTGGATCTGTTCCGACCAGTAGTGTTCGGCGGCAAACAGAGGTAAGACGAGCAGCGCGATCAACAGCATGGGGGCGGAAAACGTTTTGCGAACCCGTTTGCAGAACTGTTTATCGACTTCGCTCCAGGCGAGAAGCGGAAACCAGATCGCACGTCCGCTCATCTGGTCGCGGGCTGTAATGCGGAGAGGAGGAATCAGGCAGTAGAGCAGATTCAGTTTCCAGCGGGGACTTCCCAGTGCGAGATGCACCATGGCTTCAATCACGAAGCAGGGATAGAGCAGGAACAGGCTCCACTCGCAGATTAAGAGTGGGATTCCCTCTGATTCGAGATTCTTCAGGTGTAGAAAGCCGGCGAAAAAGGCCAGGAACAGAATTGAAACCGTAAACATGGGAGCGGTTGCAAACTGATCGACTTTTTTGGTGTACCGGTTCATCGTGTAAATCGCTCTGACAGATAGAACAATGGCTGGTGAATTTCGTGAGGGGAAGCGGCTTTATATTGGATATCGGCAGAAGCGCCTATTCAGAATAATCCGAACAGGCCTCATCCTGATTTGAAGTGCAAAATCAAAATGATAACATTCGATTCAAGTTTCAGTTCGAATATATACTGGTCAGGTAGATTAGATTGCATCTGATGCCGTTAAAGTTTGCGCAGTTGAAGAATGGATCTGGTGTATCAGTCTGATTTGTAGATGTGGTATCGTAAATGTTACATTATGGGATGGCCATGTGTTGCGGAAATGATATTTTACTTTCGTGGTTAAAAGTTGTAAGTGTCTGTTTTTATTGTTGATATGTGTGTAATGCTCTGTTGTGTTTATCTGAATGGCACGGCGAATGCATTAGTGAAAAGTTACCACGAGGTGGTTTAAATGACATCAGTTTAATGACTTTCACGAATGTGGAGAAATCGCAATGAAACGTTTATTTCCAACGCTTGCAGTTTGCCTGGCAGCCATGGTTATGGTCTCTGAAAAATCTGAAGCAGCCGAGTTCAGCAACACCAGTCTGACTCAGCCGGTCCAGACCGCTTACAATCCTTCTCAGCCGGGCAGTGGTGTGGTCGATGTTCTGACTTTTCCGTTCCGAGCTCTGTCAGCACCGTTCCAGTCACAGTCGCGCGGGGTGGCGTATCAGCCCTACTACGGTTCCGCCAACTATGGTAGCACCAACTGTACTAACGGCCGCTGCTACACAGGCTCAGGTTACAGCAGCTCCTGTACGACCGGTAACTGTCCTACCGGAAGCTGTGCGACTGGGAACTGTGGAACTGGTTTTAGCAACTGCCCCGGTGGAAACTGTGGGATTTCACAGTATCGTTATCCTGTGCAGAGTTACCCCAGCTACAACACCCCCAGCTGGAATACCCGTCCTCAGTACCAGACCTACCGTCCGGTAGCTCAGCCCGTCTATCGTAGTGCGGTACCTGTGTCGACCAATTCCATCCGAAATGATCCGTTTTTCCCTTAAGCGGCCGGCGTGATTGATACAAACCAGGTTCCTAACTACAGGATAGACAATGTGGTTAAGTAAAAACTGAGCTGCGGGGTATTCCCGCAGCTCAGTTCTCTTTTGTGAAACAGGTTTCGCTGAAAATATTCTGGGGAAACCTGTTTTGACTGTTAAAATGACTGCAACTGACAAACAATTTATATGTAAACTGAGTATTAATGGAACAGGAGATAAAACATCTGTTATTTCGAAGTTAATCTGCAGATGTGATGGATTCCACGGTTCACCGCAGGAATTGCAAAAAGGGATGATCATTCTCCGGAATGACGTCGAAAGTATATTAAGTGAAGATATTCTGGTTAGGTATTTCAGCAGGGACTCGTATTCACAATCTGGTTTCTGCTGTTAAGATAGAGATAAATAACTGTGTTGGACTGAGAGCAACAATTGCTGTTCTGGCGCTTGGGAAAGCAATTCAAAGTTTTCAGACATCGGAATCAACACAGTGCAAGTGAGGATCAGGTAATAAATGGGTCGCGAATTGGTACACTCACTCAGTTCCCCAATACATTCGATGCATACATTTTCCTACGGAGCAATTCCGCAGGATAACGGGGTTCTGTTTTCTGTCTATAGCCGTTCAGCCACTGCCATGTGGCTGCTGTTGTACAATCATGTCGATGACACGGAGCCCTCCGAAGTCATCCGCTTCAATCAGGAATATGGGCGACTGGGAGATATCTGGACTGCGTTCATTTCCGGAATCGGTCCGGGTCAGCTGTATCACTTCCAGGCCGACGGTCCTTATCAGCCGGAAATCGGACAGCGCTTTGATAAGCGGGCTCGTCTGATTGATCCTTACGCTAAGGCGCTGGCCGGTAATTTCCAGCCTTCACCCGACGGTATTGTGCGACCTCCGAAATGTGTGGTCGTCGATGATCAGTTCGACTGGCAGGGAGACCGTCATGTACGGCACCATCTGGCGGACACGGTCGTGTATGAAATGCACGTTCGCGGCTTCACCAATTCAGACAGCAGTGAAGTCGACCATCCCGGGACATACCTGGGTGTGATTGAGAAAATTCCTTACCTGATTGATCTTGGCGTGACGGCCGTCGAACTGATGCCGATCCACGAATTCCCGATGAATGAAGCTGACGGCACTTTCACCGATCATCAGAACTACTGGGGCTACGAGACACTGGCCTTCTTTGCACCGCACCGAGGGTACGCCACCAGTCGAGAACCGGGCGCGCAGGTGCGTGAGTTCAAGGAGATGGTGCGGGCACTGCACGAGGCGGGGATCGAGGTCATTCTGGACGTGGTATTTAATCATACTGCGGAAGGAAATGAGAACGGCCCGACTCTGTCTTTCCGCGGACTGGAAAACCAGGTGTATTACCATCTGGAGCAGGGCGGAAAGTACTACTCTAACTACTCCGGTTGTGGAAACGCGATCAACGGGAATCACCCGGTTGTCCGCGAGATGATCTTCCACTGCCTGCGTCACTGGACCTGTAATTATCACATTGATGGCTTCCGATTCGACCTCGCTTCCATTCTAAGCCGTGACCGCAGCGGGCATCTGGTTCCGAATCCCCCGTTGGTTGAGGCGATTGCCGAAGATCCGCTACTGGCAGATACCAAGCTGATCGCAGAAGCCTGGGACGCCGCTGGCGCCTACCAGGTCGGATCGTTCTCGCATATCCGCTGGGCGGAGTGGAATGGCCGTTATCGTGATGACATCCGACGCTTCTGGCGGGGCGATGTGCCTTCACTGGGCGACTATGCGACCCGTATCTCCGGATCGAGCGATCTGTATCAGAAAACAGGACGCGAGCCGTTCCATGGCGTGAACTTCATCACAGCGCACGACGGTTTCACACTGAATGACCTGGTGAGCTACGAGCATAAGCACAACTATGCGAACCGCGAAGATAATCGTGATGGTGAAAACAACAACATCAGCATGAATTTCGGCGTGGAAGGTCCCACGGATGATCCTGCGATCAATGCGATGCGGGAACGTCAGATCAAAAACTTCCTCGCGACTCTCTTTCTGAGTCAGGGCGTGCCCATGCTGCTTTCCGGCGATGAATGTCGTCGAACACAGCGGGGGAATAACAACACTTACTGCCAGGATAACGAAATTTCCTGGTTCGACTGGTCACTGGTCGACAAGCATCGTGGCCTGTATCGTTTCTGTAAGGAGTTGATCCACTTCCGTCTGAATGAGCCTACGCTCCGCCAGCGGAACTTCCTGACCGGTCAATCCGATGGTGTAGAGAAGCTGCCGGATGTCAGCTGGTACAACGTCATGGGAGAGCCGGTCAATTGGGAACACGACAGGAATTGCCTGATGTGTATTCTGGGGGCTAAGCACTCCTCACGACGCATCAAGGATGGCTCGGATCTGATGATCATGGTCAATACATCGCCCGATCCTCAGGCATTTGAGCTGCCGGATGGTATCAAGCCAAAGGCCTGGAGTCTGGTCATCGACACTTCGGCCCGGTCTCCACTGGATATCTTCCCGAAGCGGGACGGAACAACGCTCTTCCCGCGAGTGGCCGTACTGCCGCCTCGCTCGCTGAAGTGCTATACGCGTAAAGTGGGACGCAGGTAAGAATCTCAAGCTCCGCCTGACTACTGTTGCATGAGCTGGATAATCACAATGATGATTCCCAGCGGGATGCACCAGTAGGCGAAGTAGTGCAGCTTGCCTTTCTCCAGCCAGCGTACGAGCAGCCAGAGAGCGACGATTCCGACCACTGCTGAAATGACGGCCCCTGCAGCCAGCAGGCTCAGGGGAGTGGTCAGGTCCTTTTTGGAGATAATCTCTGCAGTTTCCAGGATAGTTGCTCCCGAAATGGCCGGGATCGCCAGCAGGAAAGAAAAGGTTGCCGCCGACTGTCGCGACAGTCCCATCAGCAGCCCAGCCACAATGGTGCTGCCGCTGCGTGAGATCCCGGGAAGTATCGCAAACGCCTGTGCGAAACCGATCAGCAGCGCCTGTTTGTAGGTGATCTCGGTGTAGCTCTTATCGGTCTGTGGGATGCGGGGAATCATCAATAGAAACAGGCCAGTGATGGGCAGCATGCAGCCCGCGAGCAGTGAGCTTTCCAGATAATGCTCGGCGAATTTTTTCGCGGCCAGGCCAATTACCACGACCGGCAGCGTGCCAACGATCAGCAGTGGGATGACGCGCATGTCCTGGCTGAGCAGTCGAAAGATCGTCCGTCGGTAGAAAATCAGAATCGACAGTAGCGTGCCTGCGTGCAGGACGATATTTACGTCGGTCTGGTCTGACTGGATTTCCAGAAAGCTTTCAACGATGACCAGGTGTCCAGATGAGCTGACGGGCAGGAATTCGGTGATTCCCTGAATGATCGACAGCAGGAACATTTTCAACCAGGTCATGAGGGTGTCTTTTCCATCGAGTAAGAGGTTGGGGTAGTGCAGGCAGCGTATTGGAACCGATTTACGTTGTTTTATCCAAGACCAATCTACGACGAGAAATCGTCCGTAGTGGCGAGGGGGTAAGTCTTTTATCTGGTGAATCTTAGGGGGTTATAGTGGAAGGCAGTGTAAGTAGGAATCTCTAGAAAGAGTCAAAAAAACTCTATAACCGGGAATCGGAATCTTGTCAATTTGAGTCGACTTTAACGGTTGAACCGGTTAGTTCGACCCGCTATTGTGGTCGACTATTGTAAATGACGTTTCGAAATGACTCTTTTCAAATTGTAACGGATCACAATGAATACGCTTATTCCAGCAACAATGGTGCTGTCGCTTTCTCTGGCACCAATGCAGGCCGTGGAAGTGCCTGCCATTCCTGAAAACGTAGTCAAGTTATTTCAAGTGGAAGAAGATGTTTCCAATCATCAGATTCTTCTGTTTACTGCCAGCTGGTGTCCAGCCTGTGTGCAGATGAAGAATAACGAATTTCCCGCACTGCGAGACAAGAACTGGGAAATCGGCGAAAGTCAATCCAGCCACATTCGCGTGATTGACGTGGATCAACATCCGGGACTCACGGATAAGTATAACGTGCAGTCACTACCCACACTCATTCTGGTTGTCGATGGCAAAGAAGTCAGCCGCTCCGGTTCACTGAATGCCTACAGCATCGCTGAGATGTTCTACAATCGCAAATAAGCTCACTGTGAGCTGAGGTGTGACGCTCCTGAGCCGGCTTTTCCGGTCGGCTCATTTACTTTCCAGGAACCCAGGATTCGGGAAGAAGCGATTTCCGTCCGCAGGTGATGGACCTCGCCCCCCATGCGTACCAGGGAGTGCTGCAGGCTGTGAACCTGGCGGCATTCCTGCTCGAGATGTGGAAACAGACCGTGCGATAGTTTCGCCTGGGCGAGCTGATCCGAAAGCTGGTTGATTTCCTGTTCCAGCCCGCGTTTGAGTTTGCGCGTGAACATCATCACCAGGAATCCGGTCCAGATCAGGAAAATGACGCCCGCGGTCACGTAGAAATCAATGGGCAGAATCCGGGACTCATTGAAAAAGGAATCCATGAAGAAGTTCCTGCCGATGCGGACCAGGGCATAAATCACGAAGGTCAGAAACAGGCTTTCGTAAACCAGTCGCGTGAACCATCCCGAATTCTTGCGCGCCAGTTTACCGATGATACCATCGATCTTCGTGCCGGCATCACTGAGAAATTCTTCTTCGACATGGGCGGCTTCGGTCTGCAGTCGTTCCAGCGAGTCGGTCAACTGCGGCTGGTTCTCGAGGCCGGCTGCCTGGGTGTAGCCGTCAATCAGCAATTGTGATTCACGTAAAGTATTGTCATCCAGACCAAAGGAGCCGATGCGTTTCAGTCGATCTTCGGCGGCCTGTTCTTTGTGACGATCCCCGAGCCAGCGTGCTCCCTGCAGAGCGCCAATCAGCGCGACCTGAGCTGAGTTACGGGCGCGGAACAGGCTGGCGGATGCGATCAGATTTCCCAAGCCGTTATAAAGCCGGAGCATCATTGCAAAGGGACTCGCCCCCCAGGAATCAGAAATGCTGGAGAGCAGTCTGCGTTCCCAGAGATTGCGGCTGATCAGGAGCTCCGAGCGAAGTTCCTGCGACATCTGGGTTGTGAGCGTCACGTGCTGCTGTTTTAAAAACGATTCCAGTTCGCGGATTTCGGGGAGGCTCTGCTCAAACTTCTGCGCACAGTGATCGATGGCATGTTGAATCAGTTCCAGCAGATTGGCGCGACGAACCTGCAGGCGTTCGGACTTGCCGAGTTGTGTACTGAGAATATTCTGCAGGCTGGCAAATTCCGGATCGATGGGCCGGTCTGCGAGCTGGTCTTCCAGGGCTCGAACCGAATCGACAAAGTAGATTTCAGGAACTTCAAACTGTTGCGAGAGCTGCTCGCGCCAGTCGTCACGGATATCCTCGTCCAGGCCAGCGTGGGTCTGGACGAAAATCAGGCGACGTCCGACAGCTGCCTCGCGCAACTCGTCCGAAACGCGTGCAGAACGATATTTCTGCTGCGTCGATGCATACAGCAGGATATCGCAGAGCGGAATGATATGCTGTAGCCGTGTGAGATTGTTTTCTCCTTCGCTTTCTTCTGAAGTGTCTGGGTCCGGGCAATCAATCAAAATGATGTTTCGCAATTGATCCAGGGGTTTCTGTTCCACCTGAAACTGGCTCAGATCGAGCCCCAGCCGGTCCAGGTCGGTGTCGGGGTGTGCAATCAGCACCGGTTGAGTGGTGGTGGGACGCTGTCGGCCAGAGGTTGTGCAGTAAGAGCCGACCAGTGCGTTGACCAGACTGCTTTTCCCGGTTCCGGTCCCGCCAAATGTGGCAATTACCAGCGGGGATTCCAGTCGGACCCGCAGCATGTCCAGACGGGGCAGTAGCTGCTGGATAACGGCCTGACACTGCTGTGCCGTCCTCCAGCCGGTGGACTTCTGGCTCCAGTTCGTGAGTTGCTGGATCAATCCATCCACGGCTGCCAGCATTTCTATCTGTGCAATTTCCGACGTAGGCATAAGTCACGAAGTCCTGTGTCAAATTCACTTTCACGAGGTCAGGGTCAGAGAGAGACCTGCAGTTGTTTCAGTTCCGTTTCCAGTTGAGCTGTCAGTTTCTGGACCGCCTGGTAAGTTTCACTCTCAGGTAGAGAGACTGCCGATTTTAACTCTTCGGGTAATGTCTTCAGCAAGTGTTCGCGAATCGCGGTCGCCAGCCATTCCGTCCGTTTCTGAGCAAAGACCGCATGGAATCTGCGAAACTTGGCTTCCAGATAGCCCATGCCTGTCGCTGCGGTACTGCTGACTGCGGTCTCCCCGAACGTGGTTGTTGCTGCACCGCCGGCAACATCGCCGGTGACGTTGACCACGGATTGAATCATGGTATCGGTCACAAGTTGTGTGCCCACATCACCCACTGCTCCGAAACCGACAAAGAACAGGCCGACACTCAGAGCGGGACGACCGACGGCCGCCACGCGATCCAGTTGCTTGAGGAATGTGTAATACTGGGGGCTCTCATCTTTGAAGAACGTCATTTCCCGGTCGACGAGTTCCTCAAGCTGACCATTGAAATCAAAGGCCGCGTGTTCCTGGTGCAGAATTTTGAGTAGCTCTTCACGGGAGGTTCCTCGGAGCAGTGACTTCAGGCGACTGGTGAGCAGTTCATTTCCCAGCTCACTGACCAGGGTCAGTCGGTCGTAAATGCCCTCCACTGTCTGCAGGACCACCGACCACTCCTGCTCACGGTACAGTTCCATGGGAGGACGTTTCTCTTCGGTAGTTAACGAATGCAGATAGCGGACAGGCCAGAGAACCCCTTTGCCAATCGCGTTGTAGAAGCCGTGTACATGAGCGGACCAGCCTTCCCGCTGTTCCTGCCACCACTTGCGAATGGAATGCACGATGACGGTGTTGGGAACCAGCGGCCAGTTGTCAATCTCGGCCAGTTCATGTTCTGAGAGCAACTGGGAAGCCGCCAGAAATTCCTGGCTCCGCGTTTTGATTTCCCGCAGATATGCAGGCACGCCGGTCTCCTGGTTGCTCAGGTAATACAGAGCCCCTTTGAGAGTGCGGACTTTGATTTCATCGAAATGCAGTTCTGAGAGGACCTGCATCAGGTTCAGGGCGGAGTCGGTATCAGGCGTTTCCGCTGTTAATGAGTCGCCACTGTTTTCTGGTGTCGGCTCGAACACGCGGCGATAAAAGGGGAGCTGCAGATTGTTGGCAGCCTGTCGGTCATTAGGGGCGATGAAAACAAGCTCAGGATTCACGCCTGTTTCCTGGCAGAAGGTGTTCAACCAGAGCGGCCAGTATTCTTCGTCTTCGGGAAGCTGGCATTGGTTGAATACCGTAATGATGACTTTCTCTTCCCGCGCGGCTTCGCGGAAGAACTGTTTTACTGCAGCGTCATTATATTTCTGTTGCGTGAGGACAGCGACCAGAACGTCGGCTGACTGGCGGATCCGTTCGGCCCGTTCCCAGTTGACTTCGGCGTCGCTGTCGATGTCTGGTGTGTCCAGCACCAGCAGATTGGGGGCCAGGCTCCCGCATTCCTGCCAGAATAGCAGGTGCTGTTCATCAGTTCTCAGCGGGTCTTCTGCTGACGACCAGGGGACCAGTTCAAACCCCTGAAAGACTTTTGACAGATTATGCCGGTCTTCAAACCCAGTGGGGACCAGGCAGACCGGGTGTTTCGTCTGAGAGGCCAGGGGGCTGATGGCACTGGACTGCTGGTTCACCAGATGGTTGAAGATCACACTTTTGCCGATATTAGTGCCGCCAACGACAGCCGCTACCAGGTAAATCTGGTCAGACAGCTGGGGGATCAGTTTCCGCTCCAGAATTTCAAACCATTCACGGCCTTCCAGGCCGGGGAGTTCCAACTGAGCGGACTGCTGTTCCAGAGCGCGCAGCGAGTCCCTGAGCTCCTGGGTTGTGGTGGAAAATGTATGCAGGGTAGATGACATGGTTGCTTTTCAATCGAGTCGCTGTGGAATGCCTTAATCCTGTGTAGAGATGCATTCGCAACAGTTGACAGATTCTTAACTTAAACCGGTTTTTCTGGAGTATATCGACTCGAGGCATTCAGGATGAGCCCAACTTCTTAGAACGTCAGCTTCAAATTCGATTCAATTCACTGAATTAACGGTCGCATGGTTTGACGGGCGCGAATAACTCAGATAGGATCCACTCACTCGCACTCAGCGGTGTTGTCAGCTCAGAGTGCGCTTAATGATCTGGAATGCCATGACAGACGCCTTCATTGGATAAGTCTAATGATTGTATTCACTTAAGAACGTGACCCCTGGCAGGTCATGTGCCCTTTACATTAGGAGTTCAAAGATGTCTGAATTAGTCGTTAAAGATATTCTCGAAGCGGGTGTTCACTACGGTCACAAGACCAGCCGGTGGAACCCTAAAATGCGTCCTTACATTTATGGACGTCGTAACCAGATTCATATCATCGACCTGAAAGAGACTGTCCGCGGCATTCTGCGTGGTAAAAAGTATCTGGAACGGGTCGCTTCACAGGGCAGCCTGATTCTGTTCGTCGGAACCAAGAAGCAGGCACAGGGCCCGATTCGCGATGCAGCCAACGCTTGTGGCATGCCTTACGTGACCGAACGCTGGCTGGGTGGTGCTCTGACCAACTTCCGCACCGTTCGTAATCGTCTGAAGCGTCTGGAAGAACTGGAATCACTGGAAGAAACCGGTGAAATCAATTCCTACTCCAAGAAGATGCAGTCGACCCTGATGCGGGAAAAACGCAAGGTTTACCGTAACCTGAATGGTATCCGCACCATGAACCGCCTGCCCGAAGCACTGGTGGTTGTCGACCCAACCAAGGAAAAGAATGCGGTACACGAAGCCCACATCCTGGGAATCAAAGTTGTTGGCCTGATTGATACCGATTCCGATCCGGATGAAGTCGATCTGCCGATTCCAGGTAACGACGACAGCATTCGTTCCATCCGTCTGGTCATGAATCAGCTGGCTGCAGCCGTGGTTTCTGGCAAAGGCAATCTGCCGGATACCGGTAAAAAAGATGAAGATGAAGGCGGCGAAGAAGAACTGAAGCCGGTACCTTCTCTGTAATTTCGTGTCATTAAGAGACAGTAAGCGTGACTGCTGCTGTTCCGGTTGGTTGACCGGTCGGCAGCAGCACAGTGAATATCAACAATTACATCGGATTAGTATTAAGAGCAATTTCCCAGTGAATTGCTTTCGAAGGAGATGACTGACAATGGCTGAAATTACAGCTGCAGCCGTGAAAGCCTTACGCGAAATGACCGACCTGCCAATGATGGCATGCAAAAAAGCACTGCAGGAAGCTGGTGGCGATCAGGATAAAGCCATCGAAATTCTGCGTGAAGAAGCCGGTAAAATTCAGCTGAAGCGAAGTGATAATGCCACCAGCGAAGGCCGGATTACAGTCCTCTCCAGCGATGATGGTTCTAACACTGTCATGCTGGAAATCGTCTGTGAATCAGCGCCGGTTGCCGGTGGAGAAGACCTGACCAACTTCGCCAACGCCTGTGCCGCACAGCTGCTGGCTAACCCGGAAGTCAACACCGTTGAAGACCTGCTGAAACTCGACTCCGAAAAGGCAGCTGGAAAAACTCTCAACGATGACTTCATGGACATGCTGAATAAGATCCGCGAAAAGATCGTCGTTTCTAAAATCGCACGGGCCAAAGCTCCCAGTGGCAGCTATGTGCACCATGACGGCAAGACCGGCGTACTGTTCCAGGCTGCTGGTGAGTCTGCAGACGCAGAGCTGCTGCGTGGCGTTGCAATGCACATCGCGGCTTTGAAGCCGACTGTTGTTAAAGAAGATGAACTGGATTCTGCTGTCGTTGCAGAAGAGCGGAACCGCCTGGTTGAAGAAGCAAAAGCAACTGGCAAGCCGGATAACATCATCGAGAAAATCGTTGATGGCCGGATGAAGACTTTCTTTGTTGAACAGGGCGTACTGGTTTATCAGCCGTTTGCCGTTGATGATTCCAAGACCGTCAGCCAGGCTCTGGCAGAAAAAGGACTGGAAGCTGTTTCATTCACCCGTTGGGCGATTGGCGGCTAAGAATATAAATTGAAAGACGCATGCGTGCCCCGGGCGCGCGTGCGTCTTTTTCTACACTGACTGCACTCAATACCTACTTTTCAGCAACCCCTCTGACATCGAGGAATCCAAGGATGAATGATTCTCCTGCTCCCCTGTTGAAACCTGCCTACCAGCGTGTTCTGCTTAAATTGAGCGGTGAAGTTTTCTGCCGCGATGGGGAAGGGGGCATCAGCATGTCGGAGCTGGAGTCCATTTCCGCACAGATCAAGCGGCTTGTTGACTCCGGAGTGCAACTGGCGATTGTCTGTGGTGGGGGAAATATCCTGCGGGGTAAGCAGTTCTCCTCTTCCAGCGGTTCGATTAACCCGGCCACCGCTCATTACATGGGGATGCTGGCAACCGTTATCAATGGTCTGGCTTTGCAGGATGCTTTGGAGATGGCTGGAGTGGCAACTCGTTTGCAGACCGCTATCCGCATGGAAGGGGTCGCGGAACCGTTCATCCGAAGACGTTGCATCCGTCATCTGGAAAAAGGGCGCGTCGTGATTCTGGCTGCAGGAACAGGAAGTCCCTTTGTGACCACCGACACGGCTGCTGCTCTGCGATCGCGTGAAATCGACGCTGATATCCTGCTCAAAGCCACCAAGGTTGATGGCATCTATTCAGACGATCCTGAAAAGAACCCACATGCCGTTCGCTTCTCGGAAATCAGTTACCAGGACGTGCTGCACAAAAACCTGCAGGTCATGGATGCTCAGGCTCTGCATCACTGCATGGAGCACGGCATTCCGATTCTGGTATTTAACTTCCGTAAGACCGGGAACATCGAGAAGGCTGTCGCGGGTGAGAATATCGGTACCCGCGTCATTCCGAACGCAGAAGCCAGCGAAGGTTAATCGCTGGTTGTGCTGAGCTGTTATTGTCGACTATTTCTTTCGCAGAATAAAAACGACATCTTCGGTGCGAGCATCGATTTCGATGGTGAAATCCATCTCATACATAAAGTCGTAGAGTTCGACCACTTCCAGCTCCGGAACTTTGGACAGCAGCTTTTTGAACTGCGGTGCGGTATAGGTGCGGTAGTCCATCGTATCAAACAACTGAAACTGGCGCGACGGCGTGTAAACGTCGAACGTCATTTCGAGGTGTTCGTTCCGCTTTTTCAGATCCGTCCAGATCGACTGCATGTGTGAGTTGATCTGCAGATTGCCTCTCCGCGCTGACCAGCTCTCGCTCTGCATGGGTTCCCCTTTGGTGGGGGTCAGATGCAGTCCCAGAATATACAGGCCTCCGGGTTTCAGGGCCTCGGCCACGCATTTCAGATGATTTTCAGCTGCGGCTTCACTGGGCAGATGACGGAAGCTGTTAATCGTGTTGAAAGCAGCATCCACGGGGCGTTTGAGTTTGAAGTCAGACATGTCACCCAGTTCTGCAGAACGGGGAAAGCCGCCGCGTTCCAGGCGATCATTGCAGTATTTGATCGCATGCTGGTTGAGATCATTGCCGGCGACTTTATAACCAGCCTGGGCCAGTTTAATCAACAGTCGCCCGGTCCCGCAGGCAGGCTCGAACAGGCTTTTGACTTTTCGTGTGGCATGTTTTTTAAAACAGTTCTGCAGAAAGTCAAATTCCGCTTTCCAGTCATCACCAAAGATCAGATCGTAGTATTTCGGATAGTCATAGAGATGGCCTTCGATGCGTTCCATGATTCTTTCTTGCTGTTCTGTGTCGTAGCCGGTGTGTGAGCAATCGCAGTGTCTGCATAATTTGATCAATAAAAAAAGCCTTGAGCAGTCGTTATAGTCTGCTCAAGGCTGATGTTCAACCAGTGCCGGTTTAAATCAGATTTTTAATTTTTTAATCTGAGGGGCACGGGGTCTCTGTCTCTCTTCGACCACATCGCCGGGGCCATGCACGAAGTCGATCGATGGGTTTTCACCCAGACCAACATAGAGAGACAGAGTGTAGGTTTTGAAGAACCCGTTCCAGGTATATTGCTTCATTTCCTTGCACATGTGAGTGTAGCGGTCAGCAGGCAGAGTGCTGATGCTGGGAGAACCTGAGATGAACGGAGTGATGTCAGACATTCTCAGGTCTTTGTTGAGATCGAGCTTAGCAGCCTGGGCTTTCTGCAAAGCTATCTCGGTCTCATGTGCGTAAGTCTGGGCATAAAAATCAAACATCGCCAGACAGAATAAAATCACACCAGCAGACCAGATAATGGTTTTAAAAATCGACTGAAATTGTGTCTGGTGGTGAGCAGTTGTGGATGGATACAGTGGGCGCGCTTCAGGCGCATCAATAGTGATCGTAGACATTTTCGTGAGCCTTTCTAACTGTCCTACATAAGGTGGGTGTAGGTTAAAGGTGGGAAATCAAAGGCATTTCTCAAGTGGTTTTAGGCGGGAACGTGTAACAAAGCTGGGCGGATGGTACCTCCTGAATGTTAATGAGACAAAATCGATGCGTTAAATTCTCAAGAAACTTTCCAGTTTACCGATCAGTTGCGCCTGATCATGCGATAAGTACAGCTTCGATATGATTATATTAGGTAATCAGGCTGGTCTTTGACAAGTGATAATCAGAAAACCGGGCAAATATCTGGTCTGATGTTTACAGGTTTTTGTTCAGGTCGAGATCATCAAATTTCTTGTCTTTGACCATGAACTGTTTCAAATCGAATTTCCCTTTGAGCTCTGCGTCGATCAGTTGCAGTCGCATTTCAATTTTGTGCAGCCTCGCTTCTAAAGCGGGATGAAATACAGGTTTATCCGGTTTGGCCAAGCTGCGGGGAACCTTGGGGTAACCCAGCTGGCGCTGCAAAGCCGCAAACATATACAGGGGATCCCGGTTGTGGTTAGCCTTGGCAATCCGTCCGTCCTGTACGCTGAACAGAATTGGGTACGAAGGCTCAAAGTCCGCGTTACCCGGGATGCGTTTCTGTTCATCGACAAAATGCTGAGATCTTAAATAGAGTAGATCTGCAAAATCGACCGAGCCCAGCTGGATCTTGAGTTTGCGAATCCATTCCGCCCAGTCGGCGTTGTACTGTGTGTCCTGGGAGATTGCTTCCAGTCCGAGGTGATAGCCCAGACGGTTGCGCGAGATGCATTCAAACTGATAGATAAACAGACCGGCACTGCTGGAGTTTTCTGATCGATACTCGGCCTCACGTTCCAGAACCATCAGTGCCGTCTTCTGATCAAACTTGGATTTCTCTTCCTCGGCACTTTTGAGAATGAACGCCTGAAAAGGAGTGAAGTAATGCGAAAGCTTCTGCATTCCGTCGGAGATACGACCGGTGAGCAGCAATTCCCCTTTCAGAAAATCAATCGCCATCGGCAATTTCGTGGTTGCCAGAATTTCTTCGTAGATCGTCGCCAGGATTACTTGTGAAGGGACCGCGTCTTCCAGCCGCTCGCGATAGTTACGGAAGAAGTAGACCTGTTCGATGTATTCTTCACGATCCAGTGGCTGATGTTTCATTAATGACCGTTCTTGTTTCTGATCTGACATGCTTCTGTACCCAAACAGGTTTCGTCCATTATAGGGAAACAGCGTCGCTGGGGGTCAAAAAGATTCCGGTTTTTGATCGCGATTCGGACTGTCCAGGAACGACTGCAAGATGATCTGAGCGGCCAGTTTATCGAGGTAGGCTTTTCGTTTGTTCCGACTGATGCTCATATTCATCAGGAATTCCTCGGCAGTAGCAGATGAATAACGCTCGTCCCAGTAGCGTACCGGAATCCCGGCAAACTGACTGATCCAGTCGCCAAATTGGCGGGCCTCTTTCGCTTTCTGGCCCTCATCTCCACTCATGTGTACGGGAAGCCCGACTACCAGTCCCTTGCACTGGTACTCCGTAATGATTTTCTGCAGGTGCTTCTGGTCCTGCTCGACAGACTGCCGCGTATAATTATCCAGAGGACTCGAAATATTCTGTTCTGCCGTCGAGATGGCAATGCCAACCCGTTTGGTACCGTAATCCAGGCCCAGCAATCGGCCCTCCGTGGGGAACTCAGATTCGACCGTTCCCTCTGTCTCAGAGGTATTGTTCATAACCTCGCTCCTTCACGGCGTTCACCAGATCTTTGATGGCTGCTTCATCATCTCGTGGTGCGATTAGTGTCGCGTCTGGCGTATGCACAATCAGAAAATTGCTCACACCGAAAGTCGTCACCAGATGATCGTCTGTCGTGCGAATGATGCAGTCCGATGTTTCAATCCCGCAGTGCAGACCCACTACCGTATTTCCCTGCTCATCTGAGGGGAAATACTTCTGCAGCGTACTCCAGTTGCCGACATCGTCCCATTCAAATTCAGCCGGCACGACTGCCAGTGCTGTTTTCGAGTGTTCCAGGACGGCATAGTCGATCGATATGGAGTTCATCGCACTAAACTCGGCTGTGAGAACCGAGTCATATTCAGCAGAACCAATGGTGTCGGCAATACGATTCAATGCCGCGTACATTTCCGGTTCCCGCTGTTTCAGGGATTCCAGAATCGTCTGTGCTTTCCAGACGAAGATGCCACAGTTCCAGAGATATTCACCACTGTCGAGATACTGCTGTGCGGTTTCCAGATCTGGTTTTTCTTTGAAAGCGGCGACCTGCATCGCCGGTCCTGCTTCCTCGTTGATCCTCGTACCCGTCTGAATATATCCGTACCCGGTTGCAGCTGCATTCGGGGAGACTCCAATCAGAACCAGGCGCTCAGGCTTCGCATTCACCAGATTGACTGCATGCTGGATTGTCTGTTGAAAGCCGGACGCGGGCTGAATCACATGATCCGAGGAAACCACCAGCATGATCGCTTCGGGATCCTGTTTCAGCAGATGAATGGCAGCCAGCCCGATACAGGGGGCTGTGTTTCGGGGGGCTGGCTCGACCAGAATATGATCCGCCGTCAACTGAGGAAGCTGTTGCTGGATTTCTGGTGCCAGTGTCGCATTGGTGGCGATCCAGGTCTGCTCAGCTTCCGACAGCGGACGACAGCGACCTACGGTCTCCTGAATCATCGTCTCCTCGCCGATCAGTCTGAGCAGTTGCTTGGGCATCGCTTTGCGACTCTGGGGCCAGAAACGCGTACCACTTCCCCCCGCCATGACTACCGTATGCAGCATATTCGTTTCTCCAGATACGAGTCCCTGCCAGCTCAGGCTGGCTCTGGGCTGTTATTCTCCGAGGTAGAGTGGACCATTGATTGTCAGGTCCGCGGAAACTTTCGATTTGAGATCCTCAGCATCAAGGGCGAGCAGCGGGCTGATTTCAACCGGACAGTCCCCGGGAACTTCAACTCCGCAGGCTGTGAGCCATTCCCCGGCGATCCGATTCAGGGCGGCATGGACCGTTGCGGGCGAATCCTGGCCTTCGGCGTTTTTCAGAGGATTGAATTCACGTTCGCGATCGATTTCATAGACCAGAACGGTATCCGCGACCGGAAGCACATCGAAAATGAATCGTTCAAATTTGATGGCATTCGGCTCCTCAGGTGTAATCTGTGAACCGGAAGCATCAATATGCGGAACTTTCTTATTGGCCCGGTGGAACGGGAACTGATCGTCGTTGTCCGCAATTTGTTCCAGAAAATCACGATTGAAGACATGGATCGCGGTGCTCCCGGCCCAGTGAAGTAGTTGTCCCTCTTTATCTGTTCGTTCCGCGATGTGGGCTGGCAGGTCACTGTATTCAATGATCTGAGTCTTCTGGTCCACATCACAGACGACGCCCATCTTTTCATCAGCTGAGCGTTTCGAAACCACCTTCACCGAAACTTCCGCATTCCGCTGGAGATGATAACCCAGAAATGCAGGATCGCAGACGATGGCAGTCGGGTTATCCACCTGATGATAGTACAAGGTATCGATTCCCTGTTCCCGCATCACATCGAACATGCCTGAGTTCTTGAGTGCGGCCAGCATTCCACCATGTCCGTCCGGACTGACTGCAATGTGGTGTTTACTTTCCAGCAGGATTTTTCCGGTCTCGGCATCAACGGCTGGCATCGTGCCCTGCTTGAAGAAATACAGGTTCTCATCTGCAAGACCAAAATTCTGATTCTGCTGAAAGTAGGCAACGGTATCGTCGTGAGTCGCATCGCTGGTCATGATGAAATAGCTGATTGGCTGACCTGCCTGCTTCGCGCGGGCACGTAATTGCTCGACCAGAATCTGAAACAGCGATGTCTGTCGGACGGGACCAACCGGATACATACCTTTGGGATGGGGAAAACCGAGACGAGAGCCCTGTCCACCAGCCACCAGGATGGCCCCCACTCTTCCCTCAGACAGACACTGTTTGCCGACTTCAGTTGCCTCTGCTGATTCCGATGAATTGGTTTCACGGTCTACCAGCCGGACGACCGTGGCAGGGCGAGTCGCCCGTTCGGCTTTCTCTGCAGCAGACTCTTCTGAACTGGCGCTGCCCGGAGAATAGAGCCGCTGGATTTGCGCGAAGTTGATTTCACGGATCTGCGCAACCAGTTCCGACTGTTGTGCGGGTTCAAGTTCGCTCCACCAGGTCAGCAGATGTGTTTGTTGGTATTCTTCCAGTGTCTGGAGCAGGTCTTCAGGGAAAGCTGCGGAATTATTCATATTGTCAGGTTTTCCTCCAGTTTTGATTTCGTCTCAGAGTTCCGTTCATTCGCAGTCAGGGAGCAGCGCCTTGCTCACACAACCGTGGTGTGCCTGAGAAGTAGTGGCAGAGAAATCGGCCAGATATCCTCGGGTATGCTGAACTGGTTTAATTTTTAGTGCAGCCTCTCGTTTTTGGAATTCTTCATCGCTGATTCCCAGTTGAATCGTTCCTGCAAGCAGATCAAATGAGATTTCATCGCCATCCTGTACCAGTCCGATCGGACCGCCAACCGCAGCTTCGGGGGAACAGTGTACGCCGATGGCACCATGCGAAACACCCGAGACACGCGTATCTGAGATGAAGGCAACTTTTCCATCGAGTTCAGGTACGGTCAGGGCGGCAGTCGCTACCAGCACTTCAGGCATCCCTGAGGCCACCGGACCCAGGTTCCGAAGCACGATCACGCTCCCCGGTTTAATCTGGCCGGCTTCAACAGCATCAACAACGCCTTTGGCTTCGTCAAAACAGCAGGCAACGCCGGTAAAATGCGATTCCTGCATGCTCGAGACCTTAAACACGATCCCCCCCGGCGCCAGATTGCCGAAGCAGATCTGCATGTCAGCGTACTCTTTGTAAGGCTGATCGAGGGGGGCAATCAGATCCTGATCTGCGGGGACATCGCCGATCTCTGCCAGGTTTTCGGCGAGTGTTTTACCGGTAACGGTCAGGCAACTACCATCGATGATGCCAGCTTTTAAAAGGTGTTTGAGCAGCAGTGGAGTTCCCCCCAGGTGATGCAGGTCGACCATCGTTTTTTTGCCGCGGGGGGCGAAGCTGCAGTAGACGGGGGTCTTTTTGAGGATCTGCTGAATGTCCTGCAGCTGGAAGTCCACTCCTGCTTCACGGGCCAGCGCCAGCAGGTGAAGAATACCGTTGGTTGATCCACCAATGGCCGCAATGGTGGCAGCTGCGTTCTCAAAAGCTTTACGAGTCAGAATGTCACGCGGCCGAATGTTTTCTGACAGCAGGTGCTTGACAGCAGATGCCACATTCAGACATTCGTCTTTTTTAGTGTTGTCAATGGCGGGAGTCGAACTGCTGAAGGGGAGCATCAGGCCGATGGCTTCCAATGCGATTCCCCAGGTATTGAAAGAGGCAGCGATACCACAGCCTCCCGGTCCGGGGCAAGCTGTCCGCAGGATTTCGTCAGCTTCTGATTTCTCGATGGCCCCGACGGAAGCGGCTGCCTGGGAGTCGTAGACGTCGAGAATGGAAATATCCTGTCCTTTGTGGCAGCCAGGCATAATACTTCCGCCACTGACGATCAGGCCGGGGTAGTTCATCCGGGCCAGAGCCATCGCGAAACCAGGGCCGTTCTTATCGCAGTTATGCAGGCCGATCAGGGCGTCATAGGAGTGGGCACTGACAACGCATTCGGCTGCATTGGCAATCATATTCCGCGAAGGCAGACTCGCATTGCCCCCTTCCTGTCCCTGTGTGATATTGTCACTGACAGCCGGCGTTCCGAAAGGGAGCCCGATCATATCTGCGGACTGACATCCTTCGGCGATTGTTTTTGCCAGTGAATAAGCGTGAACATTACAGAGGTTGCCATCCAGCAGGGGAACACCGATCCCGATCTGTGCCTTGTCAAAATCTGCATCAGAGAAGCCAAGTCCGTAATAGAATGCGGTGACGCCCCGCTGCCAGCCGTGTGTCAGATTCTGACTGTTCCAGTTCAACGCCTGTGTCATCTTTGGTGTTCCTGCAGGAGAAATAAGAAAGAGGAGCTGTCGCTCGAAAACTTCCTTAACTCTAAACGCTCAGCTGCAGCAGGCCAAGTTACTTAACATTTGAATTTCAAAACAGATAGAGAGTTATCTCACTTCAGGAAACCCCCGTGAACAGAATTGAACAGCCAGGATATGCTGAGAGGTGATTGAGCGTGCTGGGTTAACTGCTTATCAGTTGAATCTCGACTCATAGGTTAAAAATCTGAAAAAATGACCGGAATCAGTCGAGAATTACAGGTTGGATATGATATAACATCATGTTACGTAACAGATTATGTGAATTTGGCTGATGGGGCCTTTGCGCTTGCTCATTAGACAGGCGGAACGTAAACTGTGTTGTTTCGTAAAGCGAGAATTCTATAAGCCGTTTTGTTTCCAGATTTTAGGGATCCGAGTCTGCAGACGTGAAGTCTACCGGAACAGACTTGTGAAACAAAACGAGGTCATGTCCGGTCCTGATGAAGGAGTAGACAGGCCGGGACAGTTGTGGATTCAAAGTGCCCCCACGTCGGATTGTCAGCAGTCAGTCCGTAAGATTGAACAGGTTATTAGGTAACAAAGAAACTGAGAAAATGAAAAAAGACATTCACCCCGATTATCATCCGGTTGTATTTAAGGATACTTCAACTGGTGATGCATTTATGATTCAGTCTACCGCGACCTCAAAGACCACCATCGAATGGGAAGATGGCAATACTTACCCGGTCGTTGCAGTTGAAATCAGCTCCAAGTCGCACCCTTTCTACACCGGTAAGATGAAGTTCGTCGACAGTGCCGGTCGGGTCGAAAAGTTCCAGAAAAAATACAACTGGGACAAGCGCAACGCATCCGAAGGGGAAGACAAGAAAGAAGCCGAGTAGCGGCCTGAATCATCGATTTCGAACTGAGGCTCTGCGGATTTTCCGTATGAGCCTCGTTTAATACATGGTCGTCTCAAATACTTCTTTTAGTCTGATTCACTCACGACTGTGGTCACATGGATGACCAGGTCACTTATAATCAGGCGGTCTTAATCGTGGATTCGGGGTCATGAAGTTTCCCACTCTGCAGGCCAAACTGGAACGTTTCGAAGAGCTGGAAAAACAGCTGCAGGATCCAGAGGTACTGACAAACACCACCAAGCTGGTCGAAGTTCAACGTGAGTATGGCGGTCTGGCCAAAGTCGCTCAGGAAGTCCGTGCGTTCAATACCCGTGAAGAGGATATTGAAGTCGCACAGGAAATGCTCGAGGAAGAAACCGACCCGGACGCCAAAGCCTACGCACAGAAAGAACTGGATCAACTGTGCGAAGAGCATGAAAAGCACACCAAAGATCTGGAAGATCTGGTTGTCGCCGGCGATTCGATTACGCGTGGCGGTCTGATTATGGAAATCCGCGCTGGTGCCGGCGGGGATGAAGCGGCACTGTTTGCCAGTGAGCTGTTCCAGATGTACCAGCACTTCGTCGAAGCCCAGAAGGGGTGGAAGACGGAAGTGCTGAACCTGAGTGCGACCGAACTTGGGGGCGTCAAGGAAGTCACATTCTCCATTTCCGGTGAAGGGGCTTACCACCGCCTGCAATTTGAGAGTGGCGGCCATCGGGTGCAGCGCGTTCCGGAAACAGAAACACAGGGGCGTGTCCACACGAGTGCCGCGACTGTCGCGGTGCTGCCCGAAGCCAGTGAAGTGGAAGTGGAAATTAAACCGGACGATATTCGCCTGGATACATTCCACGCCAGTGGCCCGGGGGGACAGAAGGTCAATAAGACTGAAAGTGCCGTCCGCATCACTCACTTGCCGACAGGTACCGTGGTGCAGTGTCAGGATGAAAAAAGTCAGCACAAGAACAAAGCCAAAGCGATGCGCGTGCTCCGCAGCCGGGTGCTCGAACAGATGCAGCAGCAGGCCGCTGCAGAGCGTGCTGATCAGCGACGGACGTTGATTGGTTCAGGTGACCGCAGCCAGCGTATCCGGACTTACAACTTTCCGCAGGGACGAGTGACGGATCACCGGATCAACCTTTCTCTGTACAAGCTGGATCAGATCATGCAGGGTGATCTGGATGAGCTGATCAATGCACTGTTACAGTTTGACCGCGAAGAGCGTCTGCTGGGTGACAGCGCCAAAAAATAATTAAAGCGTGGCTGCTTCAGTTTCTGACTGACAGGTAGTTCGATGGATCGTGACGTGACAGATAACTCCCCATCTCAGGAAGTCGGTTCGAATGCATCTGCAGAACCGTGGACCGTGCGTCGCATCCTGGACTGGACCACAAGCCATCTGGCAAAGCATGGCAGTGATTCTCCCCGTCTGGATGCGGAGGTCCTGCTGGCGTTTGCGCGTAATTGTGAGCGGATTCGGCTTTACACCAATTACGAAGATATCGTAACCGAAGAGCAGCGGGCAACAATGCGTTCGCTGGTTCAACGTCGCTCTCATGCCGAACCGGTGGCATACCTGGTAGGCAAGCGGGAATTCTTCGGGCTCGATTTTTATGTCGATCAGAATGTGCTGATCCCGCGTCCGGACACCGAAACCCTGGTCATGGAACTGGTCGAAGAAGCGCAGCAGCTGGCTTCTCCCCGGATCCTCGATTTATGTACTGGAAGTGGGTGTGTCGCGATCGCAGCTGCAGCAAACTGTCCTGCCGCTTCCTTTCTGGCGACGGACGTCAGCGAGGCGGCTCTGGCTATCGCACAGAAGAATGCTGAGAGTAATGGTCTGCTGGAACAGATTCAGTTTCTGTTAAGCGACTGTTTTGAGCAGCTTCCCACTGAGGGGCAGTTTGATCTGATTGCCAGCAACCCCCCCTATATTCCCGATGCCGAAATCGAAACGCTGGATGCCGATGTGCGTCAACACGAACCGCGACTCGCTCTCGCGGGAGGAGCGGACGGCCTCGACTTTTATCGGAAGATTATTCAATCAGCGATTCCATATTTGAAAGAAGGCGGGCATCTGCTGCTGGAATTTTCGCCGGAGCAGGAAACCTCTTTGAGAGAAATACTTACGACATCCGGAAATTACCGGAATATCAGAGTGAAAGCAGATCTGGCAAATCGATCCCGGGTGATCGTTGCTCAAAAATGCCTATCTTAAACTAAAGTCTTTGCCTATACTGTCCTGACCCCAATTTCATCCAGTCAACTCCAGGAGATCCAGGGATGGATATGTTTATCGTTCGCGGAGGCGAACGGCTTTCCGGCAGTGTTACAGTCAGCGGTGCGAAAAACTCAGCATTGCCATTAATGGCGGCTGCACTGGCCTGCGAGGGGGAAACGACTTTAAGCTCTATTCCCAATCTGGTTGATGTGACGACACAGTCCCGGGTATTAGGCTCTCTGGGGATGGACGTGCAGCGTGATGAGTCCGGTCTGCTGCATCTGAAGACCGTCGATGAAAGTGCCTGCATTGCCGACTATGATCTGGTCCGGCGTATGCGGGCCAGTGTCTGCGTACTCGGCCCTTTACTCGCGAAACGGCGGATGGCCTGTGTCTCTCTGCCGGGAGGCTGTAACATCGGTGATCGCCCGATTGACTTGCATCTCAAAGGGCTGGCTGCTCTGGGAGCACAAATTCGTGTCGATCGCGGATACGTGATCGCCCGTGCCGACCGCTTACGCGGCGCGAATATCTTTCTGGGGGGAGCATTCGGGAGCACCGTTACCGGTACCTGTAACGTGATGATCGCCGCTACCCTGGCTGAGGGAACGACAACCATTGAGTCGGCTGCCTGTGAGCCGGAAGTTGTCGATGTGGGTAACTTCCTCAATGCTGCCGGGGCGCGTATCGAGGGGTTGGGTACTCCCTTCCTGAAGATCGAGGGAGTGGAGCGTCTGCAGGCAGTCGAGCACGAAGTCATACCGGACCGTATTGAAGCTGCCACGCTGATGATTGCAGCTGCGATGACCGGCGGTGATGTGCAGTTAAACGAAGTTCGCCCGGATCATATTACCGCAGTCATGGAAAAACTGCGTGAAATTGGAGTGACGATTCAACTGGAGTACCCCCAGCAGCCGGAACGCAGACAGTCCGTCTGGGTGAAGGTTACTCAACCCCTGAAATCGGTGGATTGTATCGCCTTGCCCTACCCGGGAATTCCCACGGACGTCCAGGCACAGCTGATGTCACTTTTGGCCTGTGTGCCGGGGATCAGTATTGTGACTGATAAAGTTTTTCCCGATCGTTTTATGCATGCTTCGGAGCTGGCCCGCATGGGAGCGAAAATCCGACGGGAGTCGGCCAGTGCGATTCTGAATGGTGTTTCCCGTCTGAGTGGTGCCTGTGTGATGGCATCCGATTTAAGAGCGAGTGCGGCCCTGGTCCTGGCAGGACTGGCGGCTGAAGGCGAGACAGTCATTCGCCGGATTTATCATCTCGATCGGGGCTATGAATGCCTCGAAGAGAAGCTGATAGCACTGGGCGCGAACGTACAACGGGTTAAAGACGAACCCGAAAACATGCCCGAGAGCCTGAAACTGACCGACGGGGAAGAACGCCCCACCTATTCCGAGCTGTTAGATGCTCTGACAGGGCCGCACTGGAACCTGAATTCCAGTGAGAAACCGACCCCATCCGCTGAAGGTTGATCTGAGCCTCTGAATCACCTGTGTTGTCCGGGAGAGCTATTTTACTTTTTCGCAAAGTCCAGACAGATCAGGTGTGATTCACTTCTCAGGTAAAGTTTCTTGTGAGCCAGCACCGGTGCTGCCCATGCAGGGTATGTGATCTGAGGGAACGAGGTCCGGCAGACTTCACTGAATTTCTCCGGGTCTACCTTTACGATGGCCAGAGTGCCGCGTTCTCCCAGCACAATAAATTTGTTATCCGCCAGGATTGCTGAGCCACGTCCGTAAAAAGGCCAGGGGGCCGGCTTACCGGTATCGATCCATTGAAATTTTCCGGTGATCTGATTCGGTTTGACCTTATCTGCGACCGGTGAGGTCCCATCGGTTTCCCACATGACTTTTCCGTCTGAGAGCTTCACACACCGCATGGTTGCCCCGCGTTCGTGACGACCACTGAAGCCGTAGAAATATCCATCATGAAAAATACTGGTCGACCAGTGCGTCATCATGTTGGTGGGATCACGCCATAGTTCTTTGTAGCTCTTCCCATTCGGGTTCACTTCGAGCAGCGCCGATCCCACCTGGTAGGCTGCTGACAAAAAGATCTTGTCATCAACGACCACGGGCCGGGCAGCATTCACAGAGTCTCGCAGCAGCGAACGGAACCAGTATTTGAAATTGACGGAGCCATCGTCAGGGTTGAGCGAGACCAGCCCCTGACGCATCAGACACAGCAGGTGTCGCTTGCCGTGAATCGTCGCTGCAATTGGTGAGGAGTAGCTGGAAAGCTTTTCATTTCCCCGCCACTTATATACGGGAAGTCGTTCCCAGCCGGTGGAAGTTCCATCCCACACATCCTTGCCGACGTTCTGCCAGAGTGTTTTTCCCGTTTCAGGATCGAAGGCGACCATTCCGGAATTCGGTTTGCCACCAACCATTACAATCAGTTTATCACCTTCCAGAATGGGGGTGGCACCAACACCGAAGAAGCCGGGAGGTACGTCGAAATCTTTCAGGCAGTCACGATGCCAGACTTCTTTGCCCTTATCGAGCGTCAGGCAATAAAGTTTGCCTTGTGCCCCAAAGGTGTAGCAGTACTTCGATGTCAACAGGGGAGAGCAGCGAGGGCCGTTATTGTAACCATATGGATCACGGAAGTCAGAGGGGTACTCGTACTTCCAGAGCGGCTCTCCTGAATCGGCATCGACGCATTCGATGACTTCCTTGCCGGGCCCATCATCGTCTGGCCGATGATGAATCACGAGTCGATTTCCCAGAACCGAAGGTGCACTGTAACCCGTTCCGATTTTTTTCTCCCAGAGCAGGGGAGGTCCTTGTCGGGGGAAGTCGTCGATCAGACCGGTTTCCGCCGAGATGCCTGTTTCCTCTGGTCCAAGAAAATAGGGCCAGTCTCCCGTTTTGACCGACGGAGGCTGGGCTTGCAGCGTCGAGTCAAATGGTTTTAGACCGGTGCTGAGAGCGGGAGACAGGACGAACAACAGGACGGTTGAGCACAGTGTCATTTTCCAGGAGCGGTGTAGGACAGCGGGATCTTGTGTGTGCATTAGTGAAACCATTAAGTGGAAGGATTCAGGGAAGTTGGTAGATCTTATAGGTTGGGTTCTGATAAACAGGTTCGATGGTTTTAAATGGGCCCAGGCGTTTCACCAGCAAATGTGTGATTCCGGTTTCCCGTTTCAGCACCTGGAGGGCTTCATCGTCAAAGCCTTCATTATAGTAATCCTGTCCCCATTTTCGAAGGTATTTCAGCCTTCGATTCCATTCCACGATGCCTGGCGCGTCCTGGGGACAGTCTTTATAGGTTACATATTCGGGGCGTTGCGCGTACCACTTAAAATCAGACTGGTGGATTGGAGTCAGAAACAGAGCTGATTCGGGGGTATTTTCTTCGATCCAGCGGCAGGCATCCAGCCAGTCTGAACGTTGTTGCGCCGTCATCTTGTGGACCGGGGGTTTGGCCCATGCGGAATAGAAAACTCCTCCAAACAGAACCAGGCTCAGCAGGCTGACTGTCACGACAGCAAGTCGGGAACTTCGCTGTTGACTTCCAGCAGCATTCTCAGTGGGAGCGAAACAACGCTGGTAGATCACATTAATAACTGTAACCGTCACCGCCAGGGGCAGCAGTGAATCAAACAGGCGAAAGGGATAGAACTTCAATAGCGACATTCGGAAAGCGTAATAAGGCATGTCAGTCGCTGGGCGTGGTCCTGCTCCCAGTAGAAGTCCAACACAGGCCAGACCGAGAGTCCCCGCGATAAAATACTGGAAGAAACGCAACTGAAAGTCTGAGCTTTCCTTTCGACGTAATATCAGCCAGACCACGAGCAGCAATCCATACAGAAGATAACTGAAGGTGTCGAAATCCATGGGATCCAGGTGGTGTTTGAGCCGGTAAAAGACCTGGATGAAGTTCGCCGAAAATTCTTCCCGGGGAGTTCCTCCCTGGAGCAGACTCAATGCAGGGATCAAGCCCGGCAGAGAACATAGAATGAGCCAGCCGATGGCCGGAATGGCCTGACTGATGGTCAGCTCCAGCGAGGTTCGATTGAGTGACTTTCGCTGTACGACCGCGTAGCATAATAACGCAAAGAGAGCACAAAGCAGCCCCCAGACTCCCACAATGGGATGCCAGCAGATCGTCAGTCCCAGATAAACTCCGGCACGATTCCAACGTTGTTCACAGGCATTGGCCAGAGCTAAAAACAGAAAGCCATAAGCGAATACCTTGGATTCGATACCGCCAATAATCCATTCCCCTGAAAAGTTGCCGAAGGCGGCGATGCCAAGATAGAGCGCAGCGGCGATCAGGGGAGACCAGGTTCCTGGAGTCAACACCCGCAGCAGCCGAAACCAGCCGATCGCCAGGAGCAGACAACCCGTCAGTCGTGCAATGACGACTGTCTGTGTCAGTGTGAGCCACTGCGTGAAAAATCCCACAACCTGATAAAAGAACCGGTGCGCGTTGGATGATTCGAGAAAGAAATCTCCTTCGCACCATTGGGGATTCCAGTAATGTTTCGCCTTGCAGAGGTAATGCGGCTCATTAGTGCCGGGGATCGGAAACCGGAGAAAGGAATCGACGGCGAAGGAACCGGCAATCAACAGGATGAGCAGGATGGCTGGAGGTGATGTTTTAGTCGCTGTGGATTCAGAGGTCACTGAACTTGAGCACCTTATTAAGCCATCGGGTTTAACCGGTACAGGGACTGCGCAAGTCGCCTGGCCGTGTTATTTCTTCTTTGCTTTTTTCTTCGCAGCTTTTTTAGCTGGAGTTTTTTTCGCGGTTACTTTTTTGGCAGGAGATTTCTTCGCTGGGGCTTTCTTACTGCTGGCAGCGGATTTGGAAGCTGTTTTTTTCTTGGCACTTCCATTTTTCTTTGCTGCTTTCTTTTTGGTTCCCTTTTTGTCGGATTCACCAAAGATTTTATCATAGTTTTCCCAGAACTTGGGAGTTGTGCCGGTACGAACAATGGGGCCGCTCATGGTCTCATCTCTCCGTTTGGAATTCGAATTCACAAACTGGTAATATCAATCGAAACGTTTAAAACAGGTTGTATTATAACCTGTGACAATGTTCTTGTCTTTTCCGAGCGACGATTCTTTCGATCTGATCCCAAATTGTCAAGTCTGTTCACAATGATCGGTCTGGACAGAAGCAGGAATGGTGTCCCTGAACTTTTCGACTTTTGTTTGAATCGAGTTCAGCAGTTGTCTGAGGTGCGATTCTTTCGTGAGAGGATTCATCACTGTAATTCGAAACGCTGCCTGACCATCCAGTACGGAATGAACAATGTAGAATTCCCCGGATTCGATGATCTGGCGTCGCACTCGGAAGTGAATCATATTCTGCTGTTCCAGAGGCAGGGCTGCCAGCCAGTCAGGCAGATACCGAAAGACAACAATATTACACTGCGGATCATGCACCGCTTCGAAATCCGGCATCTCTTTGAGCAGGTTGTGAAACGTGCGTGCGGTTTCGAAGGTGACGTCAACCAGATCGGCAAAGAGCTGCTTTCCGAACAGGGCCCAGGTTCCCCAGAGTGCGTAGCTGTTGGCCCGTTTGGTGCACTCAATCGTTCGCAAACCCAGATCATAATCGGCGATTTCAGGGGCAGATGGATCAAACAAATAAGGGGCCTGCTGTTGAAACGCGGTGAACCGATGCGCTTTGTTCTTAAAGAAGAGAAAGGCGCTTAATGCGGGGATGAACATCATTTTGTGAGCGTCAAATACGACACTGTCGGCCCGGTGCAGACCACGTGTCAGGTGTCGGTGACACTCTGAAAAACAGGTGGGGCCCCCATGGGCAGCATCGACGTGCAGCCAGACCTTATACTTTTCACACAGGTCAGCGATCTGTTCCAGCGGATCGAATGCGCCAATGGGCGTCGCACAGGCACAGGCTACCACGGCGATGATCCTCCGCTGTTCTGATCTGCATTGCAGAATCAATTCTTCCAGGTCCTGAGGCTGAATTCGGCGTTGTTCATCAAGTGGTATCTTCAAAATATGTTCAGTTCCGACACCCAGTATATTAGCTGAGCGAGTGACACTGTAATGCGCATCCGCGGAAACGAGCAGGACGGGAGCGGCATTCAGCTGTGCCTGAGGGCCCAGAGTTCCGATTTCCGGACAACTCTGATTACGGGCTGCCAGGAGGCCGGTGAGGTTGGCCAGTGAGCCACCATGAGTTACCAGACCGGTGAATTCACCAGGTGTGAAACCAATCTCAGTACCAATCATTTCAATCAGGGCCAGTTCAACGGCAGTAGCCCAGGGGCCCATTTCATAGACCGCCATGACCTGATTCGTCACAGCTGTGATTGCATCAAACAGGCCAGCCAGGGGCACGGAAGCTGGTACCTGGTGACCAATATAGCGGGGGTTTTGCAGGTTGTGCCCCCGATCCAGCAGTGTTTGAGCCAGCAGGCGAAAATTCTGAATCCGATTTGTAATATCGGAGTCGACAATATCTTCAGTCGGCGCCTGTAATAATTGCTCCAGGGCCTGTTTCAGGTTTTCTGCTGGATCCTGCCAGTTTAACACCGGCGTGTCCGGGTCGGTCAGAGAACGGGCATGTGTCGTCAGTAGTTCCGCTAACGTCTGGCTGGCAGCGGAGAGTAATTCCGGGTCAAAGGCAGCTTCAATTCGGGATCGCGCAGAATTGAGTTCTTTATCTTCGGTCATTCTGGTTGCAACTTTATCAGGCGCTGGAATCATTTCTCAACAGGCTTCTGTGTTGAGCTAATTCTCTATTGTATCCGTTCTGAAATGGCCGGAAATGTGTACGGCTGGACAAAAAGCGTAATTTTGAAATCTCATGGCAGCAGTTACTGATTTGAGAGCACTTCCGGGGGATGGGAGAGGCTTAGAACCGAAAGGGTTCAGCGTGAATTTCGTAGCCGGGTCTCATGCAGATATTGATCAGCAATCCCAGAGCCAGGCAGGTGCTGAGCATACTGGTCCCGCCGTAACTCATCAGAGGAAGAGTCATCCCGGTAATGGGCATGAGGCCGACGGTCATTCCCGTATTGATGATCGTCTGCGACGCCAGCAGGGTGACAATACCCACCGCGACCAGTCGCCCAAAAGGCTCGCGGGTGGCTGTCGCGATCTGCAATCCCCGGATAAAGAGAAAGCTGAAGACCGCCAGCGCAAACAGGCAGCCCATGATGCCAAACCGTTCGCCAACCAGGCAGAAAATGAAGTCGGTACGACCCGCGGGCAGGTGGTAGGCCGCAGGATCATCAACGGGCATTCCGGCAATCTCGCTCCCCCAGACTCCCCCCAGTGCCAGCATCTGCTTCGACTGGTAGAGGTGGTAGCCGTCTCCACGAGGCATCTCGCCCCCATCACGCTGCGTGAACAGCGCCACGATACGAGATTTCTGCTCGGGATTCATCTGGAGCCAGAGGAGTGGCAGCATGCAGATTCCCAGGAACACGATGGTGATCAGATGCCGTGGGCGGGCTCCTGCGGAAAACAGCATGGCGAACAGGATCGGGAAGAACAGCAGCGAGGTCCCCAGGTCTGGTTCACGTAGAATCAGAATAACGGGGACACATGTCAGAATGAATGGGACAATTAAACCCGGGATCCGTCGGTAATTCTTGCGGTACATCAGATAATGAGCCAGAGCCAGGATGTACGTGATCTTCGCCAGTTCCGAAGGTTGGAATTTAAAGAAACCGAGCGGAATCCAGCGTCGGGAACCGTTCACAGCGGGAATAAAAAAGACGGCAATCAGCAGGATCAGCGTCATTAGAAACAGGGGATAGCTGATGCTCCGCAGATTGCGGTAGGGAAACAGGATTGTGCCGGTCAGTGCCGCAAGTGAGATCAGGATCCAGACACACTGTTTCTGGAAATAATGTCCCTGTCCGGCCAGTTCGTCGCCGCGCGCAATTCCTGCCAGACCACAACCCATCAGAATCAGGATGCAGCAGAGCAGGGACCAGGGAATGCGATTTAAGCCGGAGTAATGCATGTTCTTCAGGTTCAAAAATCTCTTGATTAGGGTGGCATTTTGTAGCGGAAATCGAGAATTGGGGGAAGAGCGATCTTTTTTATGAAGTTCCCGGGCTGAGATTTCTTTTCAGGTGTCAAATCCGCGAAAATCAGCTATTCTTGAGCAGAAGAGGCGTCAATTTCCATCGGATTATTAATTAAGAGTCAATGTTGCATTCTCTCAGAAGTTTCTGTTCTCGCTTTCCTGTCACTGCAGCCTTTATCGCGATTGCAGTCGGGTTATTCATCGCCGTCCAGGGTTATCGTATCAACCACAATTCGGCTGGTCAGAGTGATTTTGATGACGCGCTCTGGAAACTGGGAGCCGTTCAGCCACTGGTCTTTGTACACGATCATCCGCTGATTGAAGAGAAGGATTATCCAACGGGGGGACCCTTCGATCTTTGGGCGGGAGAATGGTGGCGGATTCTGGTCAGCGGTTTTCATCATGGAGATTTGCTGCATCTGGTGATGAACTGCATTGCGATTGGTTTCCTGGGACATCTGATTGAACCGGTGATGCGTAACTGGGTTTATGCGCTGTTTCTGGTCGTTGCAACGTTCGTTTCCCTGCTGCCTGAGTACTACTGGGAGCACTATCCCGTGGGGTTGTCGGGAGCCGCGTTTGCGATGTTTGCCATGCTGATTCTGTTGCGTAAGACCGACGAGCACATTGCTGAAGTGTTTACCGATCGAGAAATTCACTGGGGCCTGGGCTGGCTCTTGCTCTGCTTTGTACTGACCTATCTGGGGATCCTGAATATCGCGAATGCTGCCCATGTGACCGGGTTCCTGTATGGACTTCTGGCGGGAGTGGTGGTGATCAATCACTCGCGTTGGAAGAACCTGTTCCGGTTTGCCTTTGTCGCGTTACATCTGGCTTTAATCCCGGCGACCTGGCTGGTCTGTCATCCTTACTGGAATGGAAAGTATTACTGGTACCTGGCGCGTCATACCGAGGACCTGGGGCAGCGGATCACCTATTTACAACAAGGGGTCGATCTGTCACCGGGCGAACCAAAAATTGGAGCAGAACTCGCTCTGAGCCTGTATCGTACCGAGTCGGTCCCCTTTGGTTCCTGGGAGACCATTCTCAAGTCTCTCAAACGGAATCGAAGCTATGAGAAAGGTGTAGAGCTGGCGAGGTTGATCTGGAAACAGTTCCATTCCGAAGACCAGAAAGCTCAGGCTCGGGCCATGGTGGACGAGATCTTTGGCGATGAGTCTGAGGCCTGGTCAGATCGTCTGCAACTGGCACAGGTGGAAATGGTACAGACCGATCTCGCTCCCGAGCCTGGTGGTAAAGATCCTGCGGAGGAACTGCTTTTCTTGAAAGAGCAGGGGCCGCAAACCAGAACTCTTAAGCCCCAGGACTTGACCGCGCCACCCGTGGATCCCGGTTCTCCCCAGAGTGCCGTAGAAGGCGTCACCCTTTGATTCAGTGCCGAAACCGTCAGAATCGATATATTGCACAGAAACGTCAGAATCGACAGCGTCACATGTTGATTTTTCGCGACGGTCTCAAATCACCAAACTGGTTTTTCCGTGGCAGGACTGTTTGAACTAGGCTATCAGTACACATAATTCCTGTCATGCTGCGCTACAGGTTCTGATAATGCGTTCCCCGCACTGGTTTGAGATGAATCAGGCAATTGACGGAACAACCTCGTCTGCTGAACCGGTGTCGCTTATGATGTAAATAGAAACCTCGTATCACGATCAATTGATTATGGCCACTGCTTTGAAAAATCAAAACGAGTCCACCAACGAGAATTCTCCTGAAGAGCATGAAGAGGATGCCGTCCTCGTCGATCGCTTTCCGGAAGCAGTCCGCGTTTCCCGGTTCACGTTCTTCTCGGTCTGTGTACTTTCGCTGGCCTTTGTCTTGTTCAGTTCGATGCCGCTCTGGCATACCGATATCTGGGGACATCTGGCCTATGGCAGATTGATCTGGGAGACGGGGAGTATTCCCGATTTCGCACCCTTTATGCCTCTGGCGTCGGGGATGTCATTCATCGATACCGCCTGGCTCAGCCAGATTACTGCTTTTAAAATGTTCGACATAGCGGGAGTCGCGGGAATTAAGTTTCTGTACGCAGCCGCCATTACAGCTTGTATGACGCTCCTGCTGTATCGTGTTCAACAGCGAACCGGGAGCTTTGTCTGGAGCATGCTCTGTGTAGCAGGATTTCTGTTTTGTGACTGGAAACAACTGGGGATCGTGCGCCCTCAACTGGCCGGATTACTCTGTTTTGTGACGCTGTTTTTCTTCATGACCTCGCGAACCTGGAAAAAGGCGAACTGGGTTCTGATTCCAATCCTGTTTGTATTCTGGGCAAATCTGCATGGCTCGTTTCCCGTCGGTCTGGGACTGATCGGCTGTTTTCTGGTCGGGCGTGCTGTCGATGTCAGTTGGAAAGCGCGGAACTGGAAGGCAATGCTGGGTGACGATGTGACTCGGCACTATCTGATTTTGCTGGAAGTGTCTGCAGTCGCAGTACTACTCAACCCTTATGGATTGCAGTTATACAGCGAAGTCTTTTCGTTCTCATCGAATCCGAATCTGGCCGACCTGATCGAATGGAATCCGCTGACATTGCAGATGTATCAGGGCAAGACTGCGGCGCTCATTGCTTTACTTCTTGTTATCGCCAGCCGCTTTACACCTCGGCGTATTTCTACAACTGAAGTGCTGCTCCTGGTGGGACTTGGTGTCTCCGCCATGTGGAGTTCCCGGATGATTATCTGGTGGGCTCCCGTAGCCGCTTATTACCTGGCGATTCACGGCGCTGCCATCTGCAGATGGAAATTAAAACGACTCGCGGATCCCTCGGGGGGCAAAGTGTTCTGTGCAGGGAAATGGACGATTGTGTCGATCGGTATGGTCTGGATCTGTTTTGCGATCACTCCCATGGGCTCTTTCATGCTGCACGGGAAACTGGTTGATTTCAAGCGGAGTGTCTCCGAGTATACCCCGATTGGGGCAGTCGAATATCTGAAAGAAAAGCAGATTCAGGGACAGATCTTTAATTCCATGGAACTGGGAGACTACCTGCTCTGGGCGGGCCCCGAGAATCTAAACATATTTGCCAATTCACACGTGCATCTGCTGCCCCGTGAAGTCTGGAATCATTATCTGCGGATCAGTAATCGCGCAGGCGATACAGAAGAATTGCTGGATCGTTACGGCGTGAACACAATCGTGCTGGACCTGCCACGCCGAGAATCACTGATGAAGAGTCTGACTAAAGAAGGCGTCTGGCGCGTGGGGTATAAAGACGGTCGGTCGGTTGTTTTATTGAGAGCAGACCCAATTAAATAGTCTTCGATTAACGCTCCGTTTCAGAATTTATTTCGTAGTTTAGTCATCTATTTTGAGATCTATCATGAAGTCACGCAAGTTGTCCTCAAAAACTTTGATTGCTGTTCAGGTTGTGGTTGTAATCGCCTTTGGTGCTGCTTACTCCCTGGGATCACGCGAGTCACGTCAGTCATTCGATAAGGTGTTTCTGCAGGAAACCTTCTATCCGGAAGTGAAAATTGAACGCGAACTGCCACTTCGGGTAAAACCCTTCTACAACGATCCGACAGTGGTGACAGACGAGGAACTGGCGGCGGTATTGAAGCAGGTACGCCCTAAATTTCCGCGCAAGCATATGAAACCCAACCATGTGGAACATGCCCTGCGCACCTGGAGTATTCAATCGACTTTTGAAGATCCAAGTATCGTCTCCGGAGTCGAAATGCGGGACTTCCTGATCGATCACGCTCGTTTCCTCGCGTCCTGGGGAGACGAAGCTGATCCCCTGCTTGTAGATCAACCTGCGGGGATTTCCATACGCTGGGGAACAGAGATCGGCGGTTCGGTACATCACGATCACTGGCTGGCATCCTTGACCGAAGCGGGCATTCATCGTGACGAGCACGTGTTTGCACCGGCACAGCGTGATATGACCGTCAACGATGTCATTCAGCAGTCATTACGTGATTTTCATCTGGATGAACCCGAAGTAGAGTGGTCAGCGATGGCCTTTGGTCTCTGGATTCCGCCAGTAAAACAGTGGAAAACAAGCGATGGACGCACGATTTCATTTGACCAGATTGTCCAGCGACTGATTCGCGGCGATAAGCGATTTGGTGTCTGCGTCGGTACACATCGCGTGTACTCTGTGATGTTACTGATTCGTCTGGATGACGAGTATGATATTCTCTCGGACTCGGTTCGCGCGGAAGGTTATGCTTACCTGGAAAAAGTCCGTGATCTGATCAGTGTCTGCCAGTTTGAGGATGGACACTGGCCCGCGAACTGGATGGAAGGCAAAACCGCTCTCACACATCCCGAAGAGATTCCTGAGTATAAAAACGTGATTGCCACCGGACATCATCTGGAGTGGCTCGCGATCGCCCCCAAAGAACTGCATCCGCCTCATGAACAGATTGTGAAAGCGGCCAAGTGGATCATTCAGAATACCACATCACATACGGAAGAGGAAATTCTGCAGAAATACACCTTCTACAGCCATGTGGGCAACGCCCTGGCTCTCTGGCGAAATACACATGCCGCCCCATTCTGGAAAGAGTGGCAGAAAACGCATCCCTATGTTCCAGAGCAGAAAGCCGACAACGCACCGCTTGTCGCTCCTAAGCCGACCTTATAGTGGAGAGCAGCCAGGGATGGTGCTCTAGTCCTTCCTTTCAAGCAGTGTGAAGTCGGTTTCACACTGCATTCGCCTGCTATTTCTGAATCTCTGCCAGACAGACGTCTTAGCCTCCTGGATTCGCCACTCGCTCTAATATAAATCGAGATTTCTCTATAACTCTGGTCTCTCTGACATCTACAAATCAGAACCTTTGAGCACCAGGTGTTTTTTATGATTCAAATCGATGGCTAATCGAATTTTGGGATATCGGACCGAATCCCGATTTTGTAGCATAGGCATACCTATGTTATATAGAGCAAACGAGTTGTATAATGCGGGCTGACTGTTTGAGCATCAGTAGGATACCCGGGAGTAGTATGGATGAAGTTCAAGTTTGGTTCCGGCAAAGTGAAACTAAATCAGTTTCGTATCGATTCGACGCAGAATACACTTGAACCGCGAAAAGATTCATACGCTTCTGAGAGTGAAACTACCTGTATTAAATCAATACTCGAAAGTATCCCCTCCGGCGCAGTGTTATTGCAGACTGGCTTTCTGTATTTCAATGAACGTGCCAATGCTTTGTTAGGGAACTCAGAAGAGCACCCGGAAGTCTTCGAAGAAAACATTACACGGCTGCTTACACTGAAGCCCAATCCATTATCTGAATCTGCGGAACACCCCGCTCAGGTAGAGTTCTGGTCCAGTTGTCATGATGGCAATCAGAGTCTGTGTGAGGTAACTTTACCTGCTCAAGAAGAATCCAGTCTCTGGTTGATTGATGAAATTACCTCCAGGCGTCAGAACGAGCGATTGCACCACCTGCTGACCAGCGCAACCAGTGATGTAACCGGGGACGAGTTCTTCAAACGTCTCGTGACAACACTTGCAGAGGCTTTGAAACTGAAATGTGTGCTGCTGGTCAAACATCAGACAATTCATTTTGAACCTGGAAACCAGAGAACAGGCAAGTGTCAGACAGTGGGAGCCTGTTTCAACGGGCAACTGGTTCCTGATTTTGAGTACGAGGTACAAGGAACTCCCTGTGCTGATGCGATTGGTACTGAACCTTACTGCGTTTCACAAAATGTGTCACGTCTCTACCCAAAAGATATTTTCCTGCAGGAACACGAAATCGAATCCTATTTCAGCCTGCCGATGGTCGACAAACATGGTGCAGTGCAGGGGCATCTTGTGATGTTGGGAGACCGGCCTGTCTATGAAGATCTCTGTGAAGTCCCTGCCATAAAAAGTTATACCTATCGTGCTGCAGCAGAACTGAGTCGTGAGTATGCAGAGCGCAAACTGAAAGAGAGTGAGCTGAGAATCACCATGGCAGCCCGTGGCTCGGAAATTGGCCTCTGGGACTATGATGTGATCACAAAGCAGGCCCGGTTTGATGATAAATGGTTTACCATGCTGGGATACACACCAGGGGAATTTGCTGCCAGCTTTGCTGCCTGGCAATCCCTGGTACATCCGGAGGATCTACCACCAACCCTTCGGTCACTGAAAGATTATCTGGATGGAAAGAGCCCTTGCTACGAAGCAGAAATTCGCATGAAGACGAAAGCGGGAGCTTGGAAATGGATTCTGACCCGCGGAAAAATTGCAGCTTACAGCCCTCATCAGAAGCCGGTTCAGGTCATTGGAACCCATATTGATATCGATGACTTGAAACGTTCCCAGCAGATTCGTTTGCAGAATGAAGCACGTCTGCGGATCATCATGGAGCAGATCCCGGCAATTCTGTGGACCACGGATAAGGAGAATCACTATACCTCAATTGTCGGTGCAGGATTGACTCAGTTAGGGCTGCAGCCGGATGAAGCGGTCGGAAAACCGATTTATGAATTTCATGAATCGGAAGAAGTATCCCATTACATGACGGCCATGCATGAGCGAACTCTGAAAGGAGAGTCCGTTCGTTTTGAACAAAAGTTGCAGAACACGATTCTGGATATTCATATCGAGCCATTACGAAACTCCCATGAAGACATCATTGGCTGTATCGGGCTGGCGATTGATGTTACCGTCCGCAAGAAGACGATCGAGCAGTTAAATCGACAACGGATTCTGCTGCAGACGATTTTTCACTCAGTGACCGATGTGATGATTGTCACTGACCGCAGTCATAATATCGTCATGTGCAATGAATCAATTCAGCTGCATTTTCGGTGCAAAGAGGCGGATCTGCTGGGAAGACCGATCAGGGAACTCGTCAAGTCAGAGGCCGACTACCAGGCTCAGTTCAACCGGGTTTCTTATCCCAATTCACACGTGCTGAAACCTTTTATTCTGGAATACCTGAGGACCGATGACACTTCATTCCAGGGGGAGACAATCATCACTCCCCTGCGCCGCTCAGATAATCAAATCACCGGATATATTCAGGTGATTCGTGATATCACTGATCGGATTCAGATGGAAGAAGAGAAAGACCAGTTGCATGCCCAGATGCTGCATGCACAAAAACTGGAAAGCCTGGGGGTCCTTGCGGGAGGGATGGCACATGATTTCAATAATCTGCTGCTGGCGATTCTCGGGAATACCAATCTCGCGCTCATGGAACTGCAGGAGACTTCTCCCATCAGCCAGAATGTGAAGAACATTGAAATCGCAGCCCGACATGCAACCAAAATCTGCGAACGGCTGCTGGCATATTCTGGCCGTCGTACATTTGTAACGACAACATTTAACCTGAATCAGATCATTCGGGAAACGGTAGAGATTCTGAAAACAATCATTTCTCCCAATGCTCATATCGATCTGAACCTGTCAAAAGAGTCTCTGTTGATTCACGGTGATACCGGTCAGATAGAACAGGTCGTTTTAAACCTGCTAACCAATGCTTCCGAAGCCATTCAGAATCAGAAAGATGCCGGGAAAATCAACGTTCGGACGGGATTACTCGAACTGGGGCAGGATGACTTTGCTGACTACTATTTCTGCGAGAATGTGATCCCCGGACGATTCGTCTTCTTCGAAATCGAGGATAATGGAAGTGGAATGGATGCGGACTGTCAGTCGAAAATGTTCGATCCTTTTTTCACTACCAAATTCACCGGCAGGGGGCTCGGTCTGGCGGGGGTATCCGGAATCATTCGCGGTCACCATGGGGGACTGTTTGTTCAATCTGCAGTCGAGAGTGGTTCCTGTTTCAGAGTGATTCTTCCTGTTTCGACTGAAGCGGAAGAGGAAGTTAACTCGGATAGCACGATCGACCCTGTAGTGCCTGCCGATGTGGGTTATGTCCTGGTGATTGACGATGATAAAGCGGTCTGTAATGTGGTGACAAACGTGCTCAAACGCTTTGGGTTTTCCGTACTGCTTGCCAACTCAGGCGCACAGGGGCTTGAGGTTTATGGACGCAATCGTGACTCCATCAGCGTGGTCCTGCTGGATATGACCATGCCCGGAATGAGTGGCGTCGAAACTCTCAGGCAGCTCCAGGAACTCCAGATCAATATTCCCGTCATCCTGACGAGTGGTCTCAGTGAGAACGACATCTCTGACCAGATGGAAGGCTCCGAGATCGTGCATTTCCTCAAGAAGCCGTACAAGCCTCAGAAACTGGTCAATATCGTGAGTAAAGCGCTTCTGCGACATCAGATTAAAGATGATGCCACCGGAAAGTATTAGTGACTGAGTCTATTGCAGTAACAGTTGCTGGATCTGTTCGGCATACTGGTTGAGGGTCAGCGCCAGCATCAAAAAGAGGCCTGCTACGAAATCACTCTTTCCGAAATGATCGGCGCGGCCATGTGAGCGGACAAATTCAAAAATTGTTCCCGTGGGACATCCATAATGGCAGTAGGCCTGTGGAACAAAGATCGCCGCCACCAGTCCAGATATAGCGATGAGAATCGATGCGATTCCCGCGGACGTCAGCAGATAAGCGTCGAAAGCCTCCAGTTCTGCCAGATCGACGGGGAGTTTGAGAAAGATGATGACCAGGATCAGGCCAAGCAGCAAACCAGGAATCCAGCGCAAGGCCCGTTTCACATCAGGTCTGATTTTTAACTTCTTTTGATGAGGGATAATTTTTCCCAGGAATTCCTGGGCTGTGCCATGTGGGCATAAAGTCTGGCAGTAAATATTCCGCCGGGAACTCCAGGGGACCAGGATCGCAGCTCCGGCCAGTAAGACCAGACCAGAAAGTTGCCGCCATGGTACCGAATATTTAGCCCAGCCGGCGAATAGAGATTCCGCCAGCAGATCTCCTGTGACGAATCCCAGGTAAATGAACGCAGCAATTTTGAACAGTTTTCGCAGCCAGTGAAATCGCTTCAGTCGTGTGAACGTCAGCAGGCAGGCCCCTACAGTAAATGAGATGAGAAATGCGTCTTTCGCTGCAAAACGAAAGGGAGTGACAGACTGCTCCTGCTGCTTCGAGTATCGGATGCGATTTCGGATGGCATATGCCAGTCCCATGCTGGTCATCGTTGCTCCAGATACCCCTTCAATTTCACCTCGTTCCAGATCGAGCCCCGCGATCTGGTCCCAGGCATATTCTTTCCAGCGGTCCATGAAGTACTGGTTTGCGCGAACATCATTGACATGCGAGGTCGTATCACCACTTGAGCGAATCACCAGCCCTGCTACTTTCCCCGTTTTCTGTTCAAAGACGACCAGGGTATCGGAGGGCCCACAATAACCAATGATCTCATCAGAAACAGGTGAAGTGCGGATGGCGTAGCCGATGGTTTGGTTATTTTCATCCAGGACAAAGAGCCCCATGCGGTCTGAATGATCGACACTCAGCGATTCTGCCCGGGGCAGGATAGCTTTCACTTCATGCAGTTCTACGGGAGCCTTACCTTGAACACGAATCCGGATGTAGTAATCGCGAATCAGCCAGACAATCAGAATCAGAACCGTAAGACGATAGAGTTTCAACGAGAAAGATCTGAGACGACTGGCTGGCCGGGGGCCTGGCGCAGGCTGAGAGACTAGCGGTAACTCGGTCATCCTTCTCTCTTAGAATCCCACCAGTCAGACACTGGTGGGATTCATTTCTCTGTTGATGTTGCGTAAAGCGGCTTCTGTGGAGCCAGATTGTGCAAAGTCAGAGTGAATCAGTCTACTGGCAGGACCTGAATCGCATCAGCGTGCACATTACCATCGACACCCGTATTCGACATGATGACTTCAACAGGTTGCCCCTGTTTTAACTCGAAGGTACCCAGAGAGATAAAACCATGAGGCAGGGGTGGCTTGACCCGCTGGTTAATCTTCACGGTCTTGGTTTCATCGGCTGAGCGAACTGTCACAGGCGTGTTCGTCGCCCGGTTTTCATGGTGACCATAAGCGAGGCGGACTTCGTATTTTCCGGTTTTAGCGACCTCAAATTTGAAGTGGATTTCCGCTTTTTTACCCTTACCATGATAAACATAGTGGTTGCCGATATAACCCTTGAGGCCTTCCCCCTTGGTCCACTTGCCTACGAACTGAACGTTTTCGTTTTCATCGTCGATAACCATCCCGGGGAGGGTTGCCGGATCAATGTAGGGATCAATGACCGGTGGTAATTCCTGAGAGTTTTCAGGTGTGTAATACTTACCGTCGACTGTGTCACGCCGTTCGATACCCTTGCGGGCCATCAGTTTTTCCAGGTCTTTGTAATGGTCGGTGTAAACAGCACGCGGTTGGCAGTCTTTCTCAACACAGACTGCAGCTGCTTTCCCGACGACTTCCCCCATCATACCACCGGTCTTCATCACACGAACCGTTCCCAACGCTTCATGCGTTACGCTGATGCAGCGTCCCGCCATGAACAGGTTCGGTACGTTCCGTGAGTAGAAACAGCGGTAAGGAATCGGATAGCCTCGCTTACGATCGACGCTGCGATCGAAGACGGCCTGTGAGATGAAAGGATCTTCTGGATACTTCTGCATGTACTGCTTCTTGGGGTAATGCAGATCGATAGACCAGGTGCTGGGAACGCATCCATCGGGAAAATCAACTTTTGCGACGATATCTTTCCGACGCAGAATAACATCTCCCCGAAGCATACGGGATTCACGGGGACCACCAATATAGGCCATCCAGGTCATCACGGCGTTCTCATGCTTGTCCTTGCCCCCTTTATTCTTCATCGCGTTCCAGGCACCATAGACGGCACGGAAATTCCAGTCCCGCATTGATTCCAGATCCTGAATGGGGTCTTTGTCAAAACCACTTTCCCAGAACCACTCGCCATGAAAGCGTTTGGGGTAGGGGAAATCGTCCATATTCAGATTGAGTGCCCATTCCAGGTCAGGGAAGGACTGGGGCTGTTCTGCTTCTTTCCAGGTCCACATGTTACTCATTCCCATGTGGCCTTTTTCGTGTGTGTAATAATCAGCGCCCGCGAGATAACCGATTTCCGCATGACCGGTGCAGTCAGCGAACAGTTTGCCGCGGAACTCAGTTCGCTTACTGGTTTTGGTATTGAAAGCAGTGACGCTCTGGATCGCGTCTCCCTCTTTTTTAACTGCGAAGGCATGCGTGTTCAGGAAGAGGTCAATATTTTTCTCAGCCCGCACGATGGCTTCTTTTTTCTTGTCTCCATACTCTTCATAGGTCCCTGGAGAAGCGGCGGCGGAATCAGCGAATTCGGCGATGATTTCACCGATATGCGGATATTTACCACGACGCACCAGTCCCTGTGCCCAGACTCGTACTTCTGAGCTTCCATTGCCGCCCAGAACCGGACGATTCTGAATCAAGGCTACTTTACATCCCATGCGCGCGGCTGAGATCGCAGCGCCCATGCCAGAGTATCCCCCACCGACGACAACCAGATCATAAGGCTCTGTCACTTCAGGTTCCGCAGGCAGTCCCAGCATGCTTTTACGCCACTGATCCATGGGAGAAAGATCATTGGGGGGCTGGTAATTCAGATCTCCTGTGAACAGAATCGCATCGCAGCGTCCCTCAAAACCGGTTAGATCATGTAAGGTGAGTTTGACTTCCGGTTTCGTGATCTCAACGGTACCACCGTCATGCCAGAACCATTTGGCGCCTTTCGTACCGAAAGTTTCTTTGAGTGGCTGTCCATCAATTTTCAACTGGAATCGGCCGGGAGATCCAGTCGCTTTCCAGGGAGCGACCCAGTCTTTGGTTCTGACCAGAACCCGATAGGTTCCCGTTTCCGGAAATTTCACCGTGGTTTCTGCATCAGCAACGGGCTGTCCTAACCCGTGAGCGAGCAGATAAGGGGACCCCATGATGTGAATGAATTGCGTGTCGAGTTTCCAGCCGCCATGCTGATTAAAACTTTCGGCTTCTACCAGCACGCCATTGGTGGGTTTCGTTTCGGCACGACCGATGGCGGGCAGCAATGTGATTGCTAAACCAGTAAGGACCAGAAGTGATTGAGGTAATAAGCGCATACTGCCTGACTCCTGTCGTAAATTCACTGAGGGCATACTCAGAGCTATGTGAACGGACTAACTCCGTAAATTGATAGACCAAAGCAGATTATAAGTCCCAGACGGAATCAATTGCAAACCGACAGTATAGCGAATTTAGGTGCCAGAATGTTACATAACCTTATTTATTAAGGGCGTGTTCTCCTAGAAACTGCAGGAGTTCTGCATCAGAAACAGCGCGGGGATCGCTGAGTATTTTTCCGCTGAGTTCTACAGGAATTTGAGGACGTCGAAACTGAACATAGTCAAAACCCGCGACCAGATCGGGGCGCCCGTTCTTAATGACCTGTGTATTTTGCTGTAATGGCTGTAAGCGGGAAGCGGTACTGTAATCGGTGTAGACAGTCAGTCCCACCTGTAGTTCTGCGGGCATGTCAGTTCGACGATACCGCTGATGGATATTCCAGTTTCCATCAGGAGTCTTTTTCAGCAGTATGAAATCATCGCCGATCCGGGCAATCTGAATCTGAGCCATCGGTGTGCCTGCGTTCGTAACAGCGAGTTTCGAGCGACTGTTGACGGTCGTCTTGACTTCGAACTGATAGCTTCCTGGACGATTGGCTGCACCTAAAGAAAGAAAGATGTAGTTTTCCCCACCCGGTTTCCAGGTTTGCGGAGTGACCTGTCGCGGGGTCCGGATCATGAGTCCTGCCAGCGAATAATTGCTGCGCGGTGCACCATCTCCTCCCCGCCGGGCGACGCGAATCTGAGATGTGACGACAAAGTCTCCCTTGATCTGTTTGTAGACCAGGATTCCCCGGTAATCCATATACCAGGTGCTACTGTAAGGCATCATGACCATCCAGCCCTTACAGGTTTGCGAAATATCGAACCGTTCCAGTTGATCGGCGTTTGTCTGTTCGGTTTCAAAGATGCGCATCCAGTCTTTGAGTGTGGAAGGATCATCAAAGTCATCGCTGAGCGACTGCAGATCAGCTTTAGTGTTGTTTCGGGACTGGGCCCGAGTGTTGGCAATGAAATTCGTTACCATCAGGAGGAGGATGAGCATCCAGTAAAGCGGGCGGGCATTTCCAGTTTGCGATTTTCGCATGTTCATTCTCTCTAGCTAAGGGGACACGATATACCGACGCAGAAAACATCCCTTTGTTCTCGCTTTGTCGTTCAAGTCTCTGCAGGAGATTCGACAGCAAATATGAAGTTGCGACAAAATTTGTGAAAATACTTCTGTTTCACGGAAAAGCGGTCTAAGCTGTTGCACCGTCTCAGCATACGATATAATTCAGTGTCCCAGGACAGAGTTTCGTTTTTCAGGAAAACAGTCGCGAATGTCTTTAATCGAAGAGACTGTCACACAGTGGATTGATCAGTTAAAAACGGGCGATGCGCGCGCTGCGCAACGGCTGTGGGAATCCTACTTTCTGGAAATGGTGGAAGTGGCCCGCAGAAAGCTGCAGGGGGCACCTCGCGCTGTAGCTGATGAAGAAGATGTCGCGCTCAGTGCTTTTAAAAGTTTTTGTCTGGGAGCGCAGAATGGCCGCTTTTCACAAGTCACCGATCGAGAAAACCTGTGGCCGCTCCTGGTGGCAATTACCTCGCATAAGTCCGTTGACCTGATACGCCATGAGAATCGGAAAAAACGGGGAGGCAGTGGTTCCAGCGGCACTGAATCAGAACGCAACAAACAAAGTTCTCCCGTTGATTTTGAGCAGATTATTCAGAGTCAACCTTCCCCTGAATTCACTGTCCAACTGGCCGAGGAACTGGAACGCCTGCTCGATTTATTGGACAAAACCGGCGATTCGACATTAAGACAGGTTGCGTTAGCCAAAATGGAAGGGGAAACTACAACTGAAATTGCCGAACAGCTGGGTTGTGCCCGTCGTACGATTGAACGGAAGCTTCAGCTGATTACCCGTCTTTGGCAAGAGGATTGCAATTTGTGAAGTCGCGAAATGGAACAGATTTCGAACAGCTCCCTTCAGATCTGATGCTCAAAATCAATCAGTTGTGTGATCAGTTTGAAACAGAGCTCAGGCAGGGAGATCTACCGTCAATTACAGATTGGCTGGATCATGTTGCCGTCGAATATCGCGAAGTAATTCTAAAAGAACTGATACCGCTGGAAATCGAGCACCGGATTCAGACTGGTGACATTCCGCAGGTCAGCGACTATCTGCAGCCGTTTCCCCTGCTGGACCAGGACTGGTTATTGGAAACGATTGGAACGGCCAGAGCTGAACTGAAACCTGCAAAAGCGAACGATCTGTCATCAGGCTCTCAGGGAAATTCCATAGAGTCCTACAGGGAGCGGATTATTCAGTCCGGGGTCCTGGCAGCCTCTGAACTCACTGAAATTCTCGAAACGGCTGAATCACTTTCGTCTGCAGATGAAATGGCAGAGTTGCTGACCCAGTCCGGTCGACTTACGACATATCAGAGTCAGATGCTGCTCGAACCGGAATGCCGTCCGTTGCTGATTGGCGAATATTTGATCCAGGAACCGATCGGCTCAGGGGGCATGGGGACGGTTTATAAAGCCATTCATCGGCGGATGAAACGGCTTGTAGCCCTGAAAGTCATTCGCGCCGACCTGGATCAGAATCCGGAACGGCTGAAGCGATTCGAGCGAGAAGTGCAGACCGCCGCTCGCCTCTCTCATCCCCATATTGTAACCGCTTACGATGCCGGGGAATCACAGGGAATCCATTATCTGATCTGCGAATACATCGATGGTGAAAGTCTTACTCAACTGGTACGGGATTCGGGACCACTTGATTTTGCAGACGCGTTGCATTGTCTGCAACAGATCGCGGAAGGCTTGGATTATGCCCATTCCCAGGGGGTGATTCATCGGGATATAAAGCCGGCGAATATTTTAGTCGATGATCAGGGAGACCTGAAAATCCTGGATATGGGGCTGGCCCGCCTGCAGGAATCATCAGCGGACATTCTCACCAACGGAGAGCAGACCGAACTCACCTCCAGCCAGATTTTCATGGGGACCATCGATTACATGGCCCCGGAACAGGCACGGAATACCAGATTAGCCGACCATCGCTCTGATATTTACAGCCTGGGTTGCACATTCTATTTCCTGCTGACAGGGAAACCTGTCTACTCCGGGGAGACCACAGTCGAGCGGATACTCGCTCACAAGGAACAGCCGATACCTCGTCTGTCGAGCGTCTGCAACCAGGTCCCAACTGACTTTGACACGATTTTTTCAAAGATGCTGGCCAAGGAACCTGACGAACGGTATTCGGGCGTGAGCGATTTATTGCAGGATCTGCAAAATTTCAATCGCAGCTACGATGCAGAGCAGACAGCAATGCACCGTGCTTCTGAGACTACTGATTTCCAGACAGAGGCAACGAATGCAGCAGAATTCTGGGCCAGTCAGACGACCAGGGAGCAGCCCGCGGTATCCGATTATACGGTGATGGCTGGAACCACTGTGCAACACCAGGCCCCTCCTGCAGTCAGACGGCGTGGATTGATCTGGGGGGGCGCTGCGGTCGCAGCAGCGGTACTGCTTATGTTCCTGTTCAGGAATCCGCAACGTCAGTTGACAGAAGATTCGACTGCTGGTGCTCTGGAGACGACTCCAGGTCAGTCCGGTCAACTCGATGCCGGAACAATACAGGCAGAGTATGCAAAGCAGGTTCAAATGCCTGCGAAGACCAGTGAGAGAATCTCTGATGGTCCTGAGCCGGTGATGCTCAACCTGACTTTAATTCCTCCCGGCGAGTTCGTCATGGGGACGGAAGAGACAGATCCCGTTGCCTATGACGCGCCAACACATCCTGTGAAACTGACACGCCCGTTTTATATCGGGACGACTGAAGTGTCGAATCAGTTGTTCCAGAGTTTCGTTGATGAAACCAGCTATCGCACCGATGCAGAACGGGCTGGCGGGTACGGAATGACTGGTGGTAGCTGGAATCGGTCGGGAAATTATTACTGGAATAATCTCGGTGAGCTACCTGTGCAGAAAACTGCGCCGGCCGTCAATATCAGCTGGAATGATGCTGTCGCGTTTTGTGAATGGCTCACTCGAAAGACGGGGGCTATTTATCGGCTTCCCACTGAGGCGGAATGGGAGTATGCCTGCCGGGCTGGAACGCAATACCCCTGGTTTTTTGGAGATAGCCCCGAGGATATGGCACAGTATGCGTGGTTCCAGGGGAATGCCGAAGGCAAGGTATATCCTGCGAAACAGAAGCAGCCTAACGCATTCGGACTCTATGACATCTATGGTAATGAGTGGGAATGGTGCCAGGACTTCTACGCCGCCGACTATTACCGTAACTCTCCCTCCGAAAACCCGACCGGTCCCGCAGAAGGCACCGAACGGGTACGTCGTGGGGGCGGCTTTCAACAGCCCGCCGGTCAAATGACTTCTTATATCCGCGGTCATGGACCACCAGAGACACCTTCGCGCGGTGCATTCAGAGTGGTCCGGGAAATACCCGTTGACTAAAGGTTTTAACTAGCGTGTTTCCGTCGGTTCAACAAAACCTTCCACGGGACGCTCCCGATAGATCCGCTCGCGGAAGTTCCCCAGGAAACGCCAGAGCTTCGGCTGGGACAGGTTCACCTCTGCCATCACCAGTGTCCCCCAGTCTTTGCCGATCGAAAGCATCTTGCCTTCCTTGTTGATGATCGTTGTTTTCATCCAGTCTCGGTCGGGATCTGTATAGGTGCTGGTGACGAGAAAGACCTGATTTTCGATGGCACGTGCCTTGGCGAGTGTCGGGTTCCCGCCCCAGATCGGCATGGCAATGACTTCAGCCCCATTGTTGGCCAGGTTTCGGGCCACTTCAGGAAAATGAACATCCCAGCAGATCATCATTCCCAGTTTCCCGAAGCGGGTGTCAAAGACTGGATATTCTTTCCCCGGCGAGATACCGTGCTCAATTTCTTCACGGGGAAGACAGACTTTCCGATATTTACCCACCAGCTTCCCATCAGGGCCGATCAAAGCTGCTGTGTTATAAACGAGGTCTCCCGATTGTTCCAGCAGGCCTGCCACAATATACAGATTAAATTCCTTCGCGAGTTTGCCGAAATATTCGGTTGAAGGGCCGGGGACCGGTTCAGCCACATCTGCGTAATCCAGGCCTGTGCCGCACATGGTGAGACACTCCGGAAGACAGATCAGGTCAGCCTGTTTCTTACCTGCTTCTGCGATCAGCGGAGCGAACTGTTGGCAGTTCTCCATCGCTGACTTTCCATTGCGAGGACGCAAATGAGCGGATGCCAGTCGGATGATTCGCTGCGCGGGAGCAGCTTCAGGATTCAATTCCGGCAGACTCCACAGAACGCGTCCCTGACCGGCCCAGCGGAGATGTAGTTCTACTTTGGCTTGCGTCGCCTCTGTCGGGACCGGATACACGTCGGTTACTTCGGTCCAGCCTGCTTTGTTTGTATTTCCATCTGCGGGGAAAACGGGTCTCACTCTGTCATCGGCCCCCTGGACGCGCGAAGGAATCAACTTCCCTTTTTCATCGAGCCATGTGATTTTGACGACTGCATTGCGGCGCGGAACAGCGAGTCCTTCGGTTTTTCTCCAGACATGAAAGCGATATCCCTGTCCTCCTTTGACCGGGAATGTTTTTACCCACGCTCCATGCGATTCTGTCTGGTCGGGAGCAGCAGAGATTGCCAGCACCCCTTTACCATCGAAGGAACCCTGGGGGAGATAGCTGAACTCCGGCTTGACCGGTTCGCGCATCGCCATCTGTTGCCAGCCCTCAGGCAAGGGCTCACCCGCTGATATTGAAGTGTTCTGTAGCAATAGAGTCAGCAGAATTCCTAACAGTAAGGAGATAGACGGTGACTTAAGGGAAGAATTCATGAGAAGACCTTTCGGTTTTACGTTGTAACAACCGCTTTACCGTAAAATTGATCAAGGTGCGTTTTGTAAGATTGTATCAGATCAGGAGCCTGCTCAGGTAACACTTTACCGGCTGCAACAAGGCATTCTGCGAGATCCTCTAACGTCTCTTCCTTGAGTATTTCGGAGAAGATCAGCATTAAACGACGTTCGACAAGGTCACCTAGAGTTTCTGCCCACTCATGCTCAATGGTCCAGGCAACATACTGGCGTGGCAGTGAAGTCCCCCGGATCAGTTCCGGAGAAAACTCGGGCAGAGAATCGAGAATCTCCTCCAGATAGGTTCCCTGCAGCGTCCAGAGAGCTTGAATGCTTTCCCTCGGGAGCGAGTATTTTTCCGCAAGCCGATCCAGCTCCGCGTTGAAAATGGCTTCTGTCTGCGGGTAGCCTTCTGCACCGGGAACCAGGCGGGTTTTGGATTGTGAGATATAACTTTTTCCCAGTTTTCGCAGAATCCGATCGGAAATTTTTTCGGCAAAGGCCCGCCAGGAGGTCAGTTTGCCCCCGACCAGTGTGACAATCCAGCCGAAGGGGCCTTCATAATCTTTCAGCGAATGATCGCGGGAGATCGAAGCGGCTTTCCCCTGTGGCTGATAAGGCAGAGGACGAACACCACTGTAATGCAGGTTGATGTCCTCAAGGGTGAGTTCAACCTGGGGGAAAACCATGTTGACCATGTCAACCAGGTATTTCAGTTCCTCCGGACTCGCGGTGACATCCAGCGGATTACCTTCCACGCGGACATCGGTCGTGCCGATCAAGGTGGATTCACCAAAGGGGAGAATGAAAACCAGTCGACCATCGCTGGCTTCGGAATAGACGGCTTGTGTGCCCAGCGCCTCACGCAGCCCAGCGTGAAACGAAATAATGTGGCTGCCCTTGGTTCCCCCCATCAGACGGGGGGACGGTACATCAATCTGTTCCAGCGTCAGATCACCACAGGCACCCGAAGCGTTGACGATAACGGTCGGAACAAATTCACGCTCAGGTTGTCCGTCCGCGTTCAGATTGCGAATCACCGCAGTCCGCTCTTTCAGCCTGACCTGGTGGTAGGTCAGCAGTTCGAATTCGATGCCTTTCTCACGGGCAATACGCTGGCAATCATGCAGCAGCGCGACGACGAAGCGTTCGGGAAATCGCATTTGAGCATCAGAATAGCAGGCCATCCAGCGGAATTTGGACGCATTGATTTGAGGAAGTCCCGTTTCCCCGACATTATGAACGGAATGACGGGGGAGATTTCCCTTTGATGCGAACCAGTCGTAGAGTGTCAGTCCGATGTTGACCAGGTACAGTCCGCGTTCTGAAGAGAAATTCAAATGCGAGGTCAGCCAGGGAACACCCGGCACACGGAAACCACTCAGGAACCGCAGCCCGGAAGAGGGGATTCCCGATGCCCGATGAGCCAGGGGAATTGCAAAACGCAGGGGCTTAACCAGGTGGGGAGCCAGGTTAAGCAGGATGCCCCGTTCGTGAACCGATTCGCTTACGAGTGAAAAATCGCCGTATTCCAGATACCTGAGACCACCATGAATCAAGCGGGATGATTTCGACGTCGCCCCCTGTGAGAGGTCTCCCTGATCGACGATCGTCACCGGCATATCGTTGAGTAGCAGTTCCCTGGCGATCGCAACGCCATTGATGCCGGCACCGAGGATGAGTGCCCGCTCTGATTGATTCATTGAGGTTGTTCCTGCCTGAAGTTTAAGTGGTCGGTTGGAATTCCATGATCAGACGATGCTCATGCGGGCGATAGTAGCCCTCCACCCGGGTCCGGACATTGAATCCGAAGCTTTCGTAGAGTTTGACTGCGGGGGTGTTTTCCGGATTCACGGTCAGCAGTACAACGTCTTGTGCGTCTTGCAGTGCCTGCAGCATCAGGGCCGAGCCGATTCCCTTACCGCGATAATCAGGGTGGACCATGATTTTATGAAGAAAAATTTCACTGGTATTCGTGGGGAACATCAAGAGCGCTCCTGTCACGAGTTCCCTTTGATCTGATTGCGACTCCACGGCAATCAGAACCGTTGCATACTCACACCAGAGCCGCCAGGCATGCTCACCATCGGGAATGTAGGTGTCCGGCTCTTCGGGCCAGGCGATACGATCCAGGGCTGCTACATCCAGAAAATGACCCGGTTGAGCCAGTTTAATCTTATACAATCCAAAAGCCTTTCATTGTCGCTTTTCATCAGAGAATCCGGGGCTGAGTTACTGAGTCCTATTGTACGATCTCATCTGAACTGTTTCGATCTTGATTGAATAGAATTCGGCGTTCCGGTAAAAGATTAAGTGGCTTTTGAATCCATCTTGAAACTATTCCACTGATAACATCTGCTCGTTGATCACATGACTTTCTCATCTATTCCCCACGTGGCACTGCTGATTGAAACATCCCGCTCCCATGGGCGCGGGCTGTTGAACGGCATTCGTCAGTTTATCGCAGAGAATGAAGAGTGGTCTGTTTTTCTGATGCCCCGTTCCCTGGATTCTCAGATTCCGGACTGGATCTCCCGCTGGAAAGGGGATGGAATTCTCAGTCGAACGACCAGCCAGGAAATGGCCGATGCGATTACCGCTTCGGGGATTACCACCGTGGAATTGCGATCAACGAAACTCAGGCATGCCTTCCCGTTTCTGGGGATCGATAACCGGGCCATGGGACGACTGGTCGCTGAGCATTTTCTCGAACGCGGGATTCGTCACTTCGGTGTCTACGAAATCGGTATCGAAGTCTATTTTGAAGAACGCAGGGACAATTACATTCAAACGATCCAGCAGGCGGGTTACGAAGTGAGTGTGTTTTCCGCGGCAGAAGATTCGGAGGCTCCCCGCGAATGGGAGAAGCACCAGGAACAGATGGCGAACTGGGTACGTGGTCTCCCCAAACCGGTGGGGATCATGGCGTGTACCGATCAGCTCGGTTTCTGGCTACTGGATGCCTGTGATCGGGCGGGAATCTCAGTTCCTGATGAAGTGGCCGTCGTCGGCGTCGAGAATGACGAGATCCTCTGCATGATGGCCCGGCCGCCACTTTCGAGCGTGGCTTTCAACTCAGCCCGGATTGGTTACGAGGCGGCAGCGTTGTTGAGTAGATTGATGCAGGGGGAACCAGTCCCGGAAGAACCGTTCATGATTGATCCCCTGGGAATTGTAACCCGGCAGTCTTCTGATGTCGTCGCCGTGGATGATCCGGAATTGGCCATGGCGCTGCGGTTCATTCGCGAAAATGCCTGTCGTGGAATTCAAGTGGGGGATATTCTCAAACAGGTTCCGCTTTCTCGAACCGCACTGGAACGGCAAATGAAAGCGGCCATCGGACGCTCACCCAAAGCAGAGATTCTCCGTAATCAGCTGGAACGCGCCAAAGAGCTGCTCGTATCGACCGAATTATCTCTGGCACAGATCTCCGAGCGCGTCGGATTTCGTCACGCGCAGCATTTCAGCACGATTTTCAAAGAGAAACTGGGGGAAACGCCGGGATCCTATCGTGCTAAAATGCACTGAGATAACGCTTTAATGACGGGATTCTGAAGCATTTCCAGGTCACAATAGTGAATTGATACGCAAAACCTGATAATGTTTATGGGAATCCGTAATGACGGGGAGGGGATCCCTCGTAAAATTAATTCCGTTCGAAGTTCATATTTTACGTAGAAGGAAAGACTTGAATGAACAAGGTGCTGATCATCGTTGGTGATGCCACAGAAACTGTCGATACGCTGTATCCCTACTATCGCCTGATTGAGGGAGGCTATGAACCTGTCGTCGCAGCTCCCGAAAAACGGCGGTACCAGATGGTATTGCATGAAGTCAAACCGGGCTGGACCATCACTAAAGAATGGGAAGGGTATTCGATCGAAGCAGACATCGCTTTCAAAGATATCAAAGAAGAAGAATACCTGGGTATCTTTTTCAGTGGTGGACGTGCGCCAGAGTACATTCGCGACGACGAGGATCTGATCCGCATCACCCAGCATTTCTTCGAAACCGGAAAGCCGATCGCTTCCGTCTGCCATGGAGTGGAAATTCCAGCGCGGGCCGGGTGCGTCAAAGGACGTCGTATGGCCACTGTGCCCAAGTGTCAGTTTGATCTGGAAGTCTGTGGTGGCATTTTTGTCAATGAGCCTTGCGTGATTGACGGGAATCTCGTCAGCGGTCGCACCTACCATGACCATGGACACTATATTGGGCCCTGGATGAAAATGCTGGATGAAGCCCAGAGCCAGTTCTGATTTGAATTCAATAACTAATCTTGCCAGCGCAACAGGAGAGTGTAATGACTTCACGAAAACTGACACGTCGATCATTTCTGAAAACCTCTACAGTCGGTCTGCCGCTCGCCTGCCTGGCACCGGGTGTATTCGTAAATACGGCACGCTCTGCTCAAAAGTCGCGGAACTCGAATGAGCGTCTAAAGATTGGTTCCATTGGTATGCGTTACCAGGGATCGGTTATCGCAGATAAGGCTCAGGAATATGGCGACATTGTGGCGATAGCCGACGTGGATCGAGAGATCGCGCAGAAGGCCCGCAAGCAGTTTGGCGGGAAAGCGATTTTGTTTGAAGATTACCGTGAGATGCTCGAAAAGGCCGACATTGATGTCGTGACGATCGGCGCACCCGATCACTGGCATACTAAAATGCTGATTGATGCCTGCCGGGCCGGAAAGGACGTCTATTGTGAAAAACCACTCACGCTGACCGTGGATGAAGGCAAGATTCTGAATCGGGTCGTCAAAGAAACTAACGCGGTCGTACAGGTTGGAACCTGGCAGCGAAGCGATCATCGTTTCCGTCAGGCTGTCGAAATGGTACATGACGGACGCATCGGCAACCTGAAGAAGGTGACCGTCACACTCAGTAAAAACAAAACGGGTGGTCCCTTCAAACCGGAGCCTGTCCCTTCAGTATTGAACTGGGATCTCTGGCAGGGACAGACTCCCGATGTCCCTTACATCAAGGAACGCTGTCACTATACGTTCCGCTGGTGGTATGAGTATTCGGGGGGCCAGATGACCGACTGGGGTGCGCATCACATTGATATCGCCCAGTGGGGAGCCGGGATGCAGGATACCGGTCCTGTGGATATCGAAGGGACCGCTACATTTCCGAATGTCGAAAACGGTTACAATGTTGCCCTCGACTACCATTTGAAGGCCCGCTATGCCAACGGGGTGATTCTGGAAGTCAATGACACCGGACGAACCGGCGTCATGTTTGAAGGTGACGAGGGACGAATGTTTGTAAACCGGGGGACGATCGCAGGTAAACCGGTGGAGGATCTGAAGCAGAATCCACTACCTCGCGAAAAATTTAATGTCTATGCTCACGACAATCTCTCCCGACCTCCCCGGATGGGTAAACTGGATGCGATTGTCAATCACATGGGCAATTTCTTCGACTGCATCGAATCTCGCGAAACGCCGATCTCGAGTGTGCAGAATCAGCACCGTTCTGTTTCAGTCTGTCATATCGGCAATATCTCACAACGCCTGGGACGTAAGCTGACCTGGGATCCCGAACAGGAACTGTTTGTGGGAGACGACGAAGCCAACACGTGGCTCAAACGGGAGCAGAGAAAAGGTTACGAAATCACTGATTCCTGAGCCGTTGTCTGTTGAGCGTTAAACGAGTTTCGCCTGTCCCGTTTTTTTCAAGCAGGAGTAATCATGTCGGTTTCTACGGGGATCATCACAGAAGAGCATAAACGGCAGTTTGTGGAAGAGGGATATTTCATTCTGGAGAAGGTCATCCCGGATGAAGATTTGCAGATCATCCGGGATTCCTGTGCCCATCTGATTGATCTGATGCATCAGGAGATGGATCGTCTGGGAACAGACCATATTCATATCAGCCATCGAGGCAAACGTTATCACATTGCGAAAAAATACGATCAGGCACCACGTTTGACTGAATATGTATTTGGCGATCTGATGGCGGAAATCTGCAAGGCCACCATCGGAGACACCGCGTATCTGTTTTACGATCAGTACGTTGTCAAAGCCGCGGAGAAGGGGATTAAGTTTTCCTGGCACCAGGATTCTGGCTATCTGGGATTCAATCATCGTCCCTATGTGACGGTCTGGGCGGCCGTAGATGATATGACCGTGGAAAACGGAACCGTTGATGTGTTACCCTTTTCGACGGTTGGTATCCGTTCCTTAGTGGAACACATTCGGGATCCTGAAACCGGGGACAAAACCGGCTACTTCGGTAAGGAACCGGGAGTTACTGCTGTCGTTCCCGCAGGGAGCCTGGCTGTGTTCAGTTCTCTCACCTTCCATCGCAGTGGCGCGAATACGACCGATAAAATGCGTCGGGCGTACGTCACCCAATATTCACCGGAACCAATTTATGATCCGGAAACCGGTCAGCCCAAGCATCTGGCGGTACCGTTCCTTAAAGGTGGGGACCGCGTGGTATCCTGATCAATTGAGTGAAATAGATCTTTAGAAAGACAGACCAATGCACGAACAGATCACTCGTCGCAATTTTAATAAACAACTGCTGGGAACAGCCTGTGCAGCTACTTTGGCTGGTAACACTCTGGCTGCGGGGACAAAAACACCGCAAAAGCCGTTTCAACTGAACTACATCGTTGCCTCCTGCATGTATGGGACACTCCCCCTGGAAACGATTCTGCAGGAAACTCCTAAAACGGGAGCGCAATATCTGGAGATCTGGGCGAAACGGCACGGGAACCAGCGCGAGCAGATAGACGAGTTGGGCGTCGAGAAAACAAAGCAACTGTTTGATCAATACAACATTAAGCTGGGCAGCTTTACCTGTTTCAAGTACGGACTGTTCAACATGCAGGGCGAAATGGACCTCGTCAAGCAACTGGGCGGTGACATGGTGATCTGTAACAGCGGTGGCCCCAAAGGTCTGAAAGGGACTGAACTCAAAGCAGCGATAAAAAAGTTTGCTGAAAAACTGAAACCGCATGTCGATGCTGCTGCGGAGAAAGGCGTTATTGTCGGTCTGGAGAATCATGGCGGCGGATTAATCAATGATCCGGATACACAGCTCTGGCTGATGGAAATGCTGCCAGCGAAAAACTTCGGTATCGCGCTGGCTCCCTATCACCTGGAACAGGATCCGGAGATGATGGCCCGGCTGATTCAAGACCTGGATGAACGGCTCGTGCACTTCCAGGCCTGGCAACACGGCATGGGCTGTATTAAGAAACTGCCTAAGGAACAGGAACTGCTGCAACTGCCTGGCCGTGGTGATCTGAATTTTGTTCCCGTCCTCGCAGCCCTTAAACAGATCAACTACCAGGGACGAACCGAAATCTTCATGCATCCCGTACCCCGCGGAATTCCGATTCTACCCACCGCGGAGCAGGTGACGTCTGAGGTCAACCGCTCCCGAGCCTATCTGGAGAACTGTCTGAAACAGGCATGAACTGCAATCGCGACTCAACACCAAGACTGAGGCTGTTTTCATGAATTTACGACGTTTGCTCCTGACTGCGGTTTTCGGTCTGATCTGTCTGATGTCTCTGGAATATGCCCAGGCACAGGAACCGATCAAACGGCCCAATATCCTGTTGATTATGGCTGACGACCAAGGATACTGGGACACTGAAGTTGCTGGCAACCCTCACATCGAAACGCCTGCTTTAAAACAGATGGCGGCGGAAGGGGTCACGTTCACACACTTCCATGCGAACATGGTATGTGCTCCCACACGCGCCGGATTGATGACGGGGCGACATTATCTGCGGACCGGACTCTATAACACCCGTTTTGGTGGCGATACGCTGGGGCGGAGTGAAACGACGATCGCACAGGTGCTCAAATCAGCCGGCTATCGGACCGCTCTGTTCGGTAAATGGCATCTCGGGCGTTATTCTCAATATCAGCCGCACCGGAGGGGCTTCGATCATTTCTTCGGTCATTACCATGGTCATATCGAACGCTATTCGAATCCAGACCAGGTGGTGGTTAACGGGCAACCGGTCGAAACGCGCGGCTATGTTACTGATCTGTTTACCGAAGCCGCAATCGATTTTATCAAACGAGATCAGGAGCAGCCTTTCTTCTGTTTTCTGGCCTTCAATGCACCGCATTCTCCCTTTTTGCTGGATACGACTCACTTCGGTCAACCGGAGGGAGACAAGCTGATTGAGAAATACCTCGCCAAGGGGCTACCTCTCCGAGAGGCACGCATCTACGGAATGGTGGAACGCATCGATCAAAATCTCGATCGATTGTTCAAAATGCTGAAGGAACAGGGACTGGATGAAGAGACCCTGGTGATTTATACCAGTGACAATGGCGGCGTCAGTAAGGCGTTCAAGGCGGGCCTTAAAGGAAGCAAGGGGAGTGCCTATGAAGGGGGGACGCGAGTGCCTTTCGTCGTCCGCTGGCCCGGTAAGATTCCAGCAGGAAAACAGACCGACGCGCTGGTGGCTCAGATTGATCTGTTTCCCACGTTCTGCGAACTGGCGGGAGTCAGTATTCCCGAAGGTGTTGACCTTGATGGAAAATCCATCCTGTCTCTCATGCAGCAGGGGGGAGGTGAGTCGCCTCACGAGTACCTGTATCACACCTGGGATCGTTACACACCGAACCCCTGGCATCGCTGGTCGATTCATGGTCCACGATTCAAGCTGGTAGGACACGATCCTCAAGGCAAAAAGAAACAGCAGGAGCCGGCTGGTCAGTTGTATGACCTCACAGCAGATCCAGGTGAGACTAAGGACGTCTCCCGGAAATACCCCGAAGAGGCTTCCCGCCTGCGAAATGAGTTTCACCGCTGGTTCGATGATGTGACTCAGGGGCAGGAATATCAGCCGGCTGCGATCCCTGTGGGAGATCCTACGGAAACGGTCGTCGAGTTACAGCCGAGCTGGGCCATCATTGATGGTGACGGACTCGAATATTCGTTCGACGGATATGACTGGGATACCCTTGATGGCTGGAAATCCAACAAGAGCACCGCTCATTGGCAGTTGGACGTACTGAAGCCAGGCCGTTATGCGGTCGAACTCAGTTATGGATATCGTTCAGTATCCGTTACAAGCGGTACACTGAAACTAACCGTGGGAGATCAGAGCCTGAAGTGTAAGCTACCTATGACGACGAGCCAAAATGTCTTCATGAAATCCAAGGCGGGCACACTGAATCTGTCGCAGGGAGCACAGAATCTCACAATTCGTGCCGCAGCCCCCGAGGGGATTCAGGGGCTGCGACTGAATTCAATCTGGCTTAAAGCGTTACCTGAATAAATCAGGATCAGAGTGACTTACGAATTCGCTGGAAACTTTCCTGGATCTCTTTGCCGACATTCCACAGCGCGTCGGCCACTCCACCTGCTGATTCTGAGACGGCATCTTTCATCGGTTTATAATCGTCTTTTAATTTATCAAACCGACCGGTGACCTGATCCCACTCGTCCTGAGCTTCCTTCTTACCCAGATGAATTTTGAGGGCCAGTTCATCGCGTTGTTGTTGCAGCGCACTGATTAGTTCGTCCATGCGATTGCGGTTGGTCATGGTCATGGTTCCTTACTTTGGATCATTCTCTTGAAAACAAAGATCAACGGGTTAGATTGATTCTTGCTGAGTTTTAATGGCTCATTACTGACATTATACCAGTTTTCCGAGGAAGTCGACAGCCGTTAAGTTGCAACCGACCAATATTTAATGGCTTACATCAGGCGTCTACCTTGGGGCTGTGTCAGTCAATCAGAACCAGGGCATCCTGCAGTTCGTTTTTATCATCAGAGGCGCGAGGCAGGGACTTAGCTGCCTGTTCGCCGATTTCTCGAATGACTTCACAGATCGTTTCAGCTGCCTTCCCTGAGTGGAGACCTGCTGTCAGTTTTTGGCAGATCTGATCAATGAAAGTCTGCCCCAGTTTGTCGATGACCGCCTGGTCAGCCAGTGCCACTGCCACATGCTCAAACAGGGAAATGTAGATGAGTACTCCGGTTCCCCCCTCGGTGTGATGGACGCGCTTATCGAAAAAGATCTCTCGGGCACGGGCGGCGACTTCATCCTGCATTTGTTGCCGGGGTGTAAACAGACGGCGGAGCCAGCCGATACGGCTTCCGGCAATCGCACCCAGAATAAACGCGATGACCATCGCAAGTGCTGCCAGGATCAGTTCGACAATGACGGGTAAACCACCCCAGTCACCTGCCTGTCCCTCAATTCGGGGAAAGAAATACCAGAAGCCTAGTGCTGTGAGTACGGTCAACCAGAGCCCCACAACGTCCTCCGGACGATCGTAGCGCCCTGAAGCGGTTGCCACTACGGGCACAATCTCACAGGATGTCTTACCCTCAGCGTCAACAACGGCCTGCTCGACCTGCTTCTGTTGTTCTTCAGTTAAAAAGTTAAATGCGCTCTGCATGGAAATGAGCTTTCCATCTGGATACTGAGGAATAACGATCTGGTTACCACGAGCCAGTGGCACCGCCACCACCGGAGAAGCCACCTCCGAATGAGCCGCCACTGAAACCGCCTCCTCCACCTCCCCGGTTGGTGAGCATCTGATAGAGAATCGTGCCGATCACCGCAAAGATGACGCCCCAGAATAACCAGGCCCAGCCACTAGATCCGCGGCGGATTAAAGAGACGATGGTGAAAATAGCCAGGCCAATCACGACTGCGACAATGACGTAGCTCCAGGCAGACTGTGGCTTGGCAGGCATTGCCAGCTTGCGCGCCATTTTGTCGAGAGCTTCAACCCCCGCCAGAATACCCTGTGAAAACTGTCCCTGTTTGAAATGAGGGATGATATAGTCATCCATAATTTCACGGCATTGAGCATCGTCTTCCCGTCCCCAACCGGCTCCCAACTCGATGCGTGCCTTACGATCATCTTTGGACACCAGCAACAGAATGCCGGTATTCCAGTCCTGATCATTCAGTTTGGCATGTCCAATCTGCCACTGGTTGAAGAGGATCGTAGCAAAGGTTTCGATCCGCATGTCAGCGCCGCCATGTTTAGCCATCGAATCGATGGTGACGACAATGATCGGCGTCGCCTTATCGGTAAGCAGTTTATCGCAGATCTCCTGGATATTTTTCTTAGTCGGCTCATCGATCATACCGGCCAGATCGCGAACGAACTCACGATCTCCCGGCGGTTCGAGCGTTAGTTCCAGGGCATGAACTGAATTCAGCCTGCTGAAACTGATTACAGTCAGCGTCAGAAAGACGACGAGGTATTGATACTTGAGTAGGTATTTCACGTAATCTCGCTTGATTCAGAGAACTGACTTCAGTGATTTAACTGAAGTCAGTCTATGAATCTGTGCGGATAATTTCAATTCCACTTAATGCGGCCGGCATCTGCTCTGCCGCTTCGTTTTGCGGGACCAGTTCGAGATGCAGATTGTCTTTGACTGGAATTCCCTCGAATTTTCGTATCTGGATACCCTGTTTTCCGTGTGGATTGAAATCTTCCTGAACCACATTTCCCTGCAGTTTAATCGTAAACAGGGGGGCTGTCTGGGAGTCATTCACAGAGACGGGTTCCAGTTCTGAGAACGAGAGTTGTACCGAATAGTTTGCAGGAGCATCGTTTTTACCCAGCAGTGGAATCGTACACTCTTTCAATCCCCGTGCCCAGGATGTATAGATCCAGGGAGGATCTGCCTCTTTCACAGGGTGAGTAATTTCATTCAGACTGTTGTAGCCACCACCGCTATTGAATTTAGGACTGATATCAAATTTGAAATCGAGCCCCGTTTCGCGACTGGGCTTCGGACGCGGATATGCCATCCAGACAGTTCCGCGGGCATCCCGACGGTCGCCGGGGGCTCCCATGTTAAGTGCCATATGATCGACTGGCGTTTTCGGACCGACCGAGCTGAAAATTGTCCAGTGTTTTCGTTCTTCGCGCGGTTCGAGCACAATGGTGGAAGAGATCGAAAACAGACAGACACAGCCGGCACTCGATTCCGGGATCATGACCAGACCGTTGGCTGGGATCGCGTTGATCCAGCAACCGGTACGATGGCCTGCGAAGTGACGGGTGCCTGCGTCTTTTTCCAGGTCATAAAAGCCGGTGAAACCGGAACGGAACATCAACAGGTTTTCGGAAGCAGCCAGCATGCCGCAGTGATGTCCTTCCCGCATGATACTCCAGGGAACTTCTTTACCAGTCAGCGGGTGTTTCCGCATGTGCTGCAGGCCGGTGTAGAGGTCGTAGGACCAGGGCTCGGCAATCACCTTGTCACCTACGATGATGGGACGATGGCGATAGTTGGCGTCCTTCTTCCAGAGAAGTGCCCCATCGTTCGCATTCAGAGCGACGAGTCGACGTCGCGAGAAATCGCCGGCGATAAACTGTTTCCAGTAATGTCCGTTGGCATTGGCGCCACAGAGCAGCAGAACGTTGTTCTGATAGAGCAACGTAAGTTTTCCACCCCCGATGCCAATCTCGCTACAGTCAGTCACATCGACTGGGGTGGACCAGAGTTTTTTACCCGTCTTGACGTCGAGGGCGACTGCTAAACGCAGGTCCTGTTTTTTCAGGCGGTCTTCTGCGATTTCCCGTTCTTTCCCGGTTAAATCTTTCAGGTGCGATTTGTCCTGACGGAGAATCTCTGCCCGCTGCTCGCTGGTAATGGAGCTGTCGATAAAATAAGCGGCTTCCGGACCAATGGCGATGGTGTGATGCGCGATGCTTTTTCCCTGATAGGTCCAGGCAGGTTTACCTGTTTTGACGTCCATTGCAAAAACGGCATCCGTTGAATCTTCAGTTCTGCGACCGCGGCGGATCTGTCGGGCAGCGAGTTCCTGGCGAGTCGTCGCTGTGCCGAACAACAAGCCGTCCTGGTAGGCGAGGTATCCCCATTCGTGCTTGCCATCATTGAACTGCTCGGGCAGGGGGATTTTTTTGACTGTTTTCCCCGTGGCTGCATCCAGTTGATAACAATATTCCTTCATCATGAAAAACAGGCTGTCTTCACTGGCGACCAGGTTTCCGGGGTTCTGGTTCTGAAAGACACCGGTACGGATGGCCTGAGGGTTTTCACGTTCCCAGAGAAACAGTCCGTTATAGGCATCGAAGGCCATAATGGTGCTTTCACCCTGAATGAACAGGCGGCCGTTGATTGCCAGCGGACCTACTGCACCTTCATGGCGGTTTACCATTTTCTTTTCACCGGGGTCGCCAAACCAGAGCACACCCAGACCACCTCTGACGAGTTGATCCTTGCTGCTGGCGGTGTTTCCCGGATCTGCGTACTGATGAGACCAGCTGCCGGCCCCCGGCAGAGCCCCTCGGATGAGCAGGGCGTAGCCATCCAGAGTTTTAATCTCAGCGGTTTCGGTAAGGCCAGTATCTTTGAGCCAGCCTGTCAGACTGGCTGAATCTGTTGTTGCTGATTTCGGGTCGGCGGGGGTTCCCAGACAGACAGTGCCTCCCAGCGGTTTGACATGAGTGGCGACATCTTGGGGAATCCCGGGGACTTTTCCTGTTTTGAGCAGTGTGTCTGAGACAATCAGATTTGCAAAGTAGTGTGAGTAAGGCAGCGGCGAGAGTTCGGTCTGATGGAATGTAATCCGATGTCCGTAGTAGCCTGCCTGGCTCAGTTTTTCCCGGGCTGCAGCAACTTTGGCAGCATCGGGTTCGATACAGTAGATTTTCAACTTTGAGTTGCGGGCCAGTTCATAAGCCAACTGTCCCTCTTCACCACCCAGAACCAGGCAGAAGCCGTTCTGGACTCCCGTATTTTTCAGGATGTCCTGGGCAGCCTGCTGGTAACGGGCTGACGCAGCATTGTCCACATATGGGTTTTGTGTGGAGACTGTATCGAGTTCCGTCAGCTTTTCAGTCGGAGTACTTGAGGAGCCAAAACCGATGATGTCGCCAGCGGACGTGCTGACAACCAGTTGACCATCTGAAACAGCCAGTCCCCGGGCTTTCCCTGTGACTTTCAATGTCTGCAGGACCTTGCCGGAATCGGCTTCGAGAATCAGCACCTGCTCCTGACCGCCGGCGATGACTTTATCTCCCGCCACGATCAGTGAGTCACGGGCAACGATTGGCTTTTCCCAGATGACTCCTGCTTGAGTGTATTGTTTATTTTCTTCCTGTAATTTCTTGATCTGATCCCGGGCCGCTGTGGCTTTGTCGCCTTTGAGGCTGCGCAGTTTACGGAACAAACCGTTGATGGTCATTTCATTAGCGTGGGCCTTCTGAGAACCTTTAGCATGCTCAAGCCGATTGACTTTCAACAGGCTCGTGTCGGTGGCCAGATAAGCGTATTCATCTTTGACAACCATCTGTTGTCCGTTGATCCAGGCAAAACCCACGTCGCCTTCGTCCTGAGTCAGGGCAAGAATGTGGTGAGCACCCATCGAATAGATCTGACCATCCGCTAACAGTGCCTGAGTCCCTCCGACAACACCACCAGCCGTGCTGCGCCAACTGTAAGATCGGTTGTGTTCCTGTTCCCCTGTCTTTTTATTGAAGGCAGCGGGAAGAGAACGACCAGAGGGGAAAAACAGGAATTCATCATTGGCCAGGATATAGCCCTGGGGGGAGAGTTCATTGCGACCGGCGCTGGTCTGACTCAAGTTGTCAATTTTCCAGATCACTTTGCCGGTACTGGCATCAACGGCATACAGGTAAATGTTTTCATGAGGAAAAATGCCGGCACCAAAATAGGCGATTCCCTCGTCGATCAGCACGTTTGTGCGGACAGGCCAGCGTGAGACCATCTCTCCGCGGGCGATAATCATTTCTTCGTTCAACCCTGCCCGCAGTTTCCAGATTTCTTTTCCAGTCGCTGCGTCGAGGCAATACACGAATCCATCATCGGAGCCAAAATAGACTTTCGCCTGATGGACGGTCGGGGAGAGGCGAATCGGCCCGCCGGTAAAGAATCGCCAGAGTATCTGACCACTTTTCAGATCGACACAACGTAACTGATGATCGACCGAGGATCCGAAATAGACCTTTCCTGCTGAGATCGCAACTTGAAAGGCATCGTCAAAATCGACTCGCGATTCCAGATCGTGGCCTTCGATGACCCGTTCGCCGGGATCGGTCTGGCCAGTCTGAGGTGCACTTGGAGCGGAGTATTGCCAGACAGGGACCAGAGGTGTCTGAATACTGTCGGTTGTGGCACCAGCACGTTCCCGATCCATGAGATAAGTCGGCCAGTCCTTCGCTGACAGCTCATTCGAGGGCTGAGTTAAAACAGAGGCAAGGGTAAGCAGACAGAGGGTGAAGAGGGGGAGTCGCTGTTTCACTGATTGATCCTTCATAATCTGGCGGAGATCATTCCGAGCCGCCTGTTTGAGGGGGCGGGTAATAATCAAGCTGACACATCGATGGATGTTGATGCCATTGAGTATACCGGGGCTGGTCGTGGAATCGCAAGTAGTTGCAGAAAACAGACGCTTTGAATTGCAATGTTTCTGACGGGGCTCTATTTTGGGGATCATTGTTAGTTTTGTGAGTGCGTTTGGTGAATCTTTGATTTTTGAGTCAGGGAACGCTGGCTTGACGCTCGCAAACAGCTCACGATTGATCAAAAAATCGGTTCCTGAAGTGCGTGTCCAATTGAAATCTATGAGGGATCTCAGGATGAAGAATAAGATATTGCTATCTCTGACAGGTTTATGTCTGTTTACCGGCTGCCCCGCTAACAATCCTCCGTCTGATCAGGGACAGCAGAAACAGGAACAGCCGACAGAAGATAAAGAACAGAAAACCGCGCCAGAGAAAGAAGAAACGGTAAAACCCGATAATTCTGAAGCGGTAAAAGCCTTCAAAGCCCTGGATGCGAAAATGGTAACCTCCGACGATGGACGGGTGCTCATTCTCGATTTGAAAGGGACAAACGCCAAGGACGAAGACCTGAAGCATCTGGCTGGTTTGCCTTCCCTGGAACGGCTGATTATCTGGGGGCCAAATTTTACCGATGCAGCGACCGAAGAGATCGGTAAAAAGAAGGGGCTCTGGTTTGTCAGTCTGGAAAGCACGGCCATTGGTGATGCAGGGGTCAAAAATCTTGCCGATCTGCAGGATCTGCAGGTACTCTCATTGCGGGCGACCAATATTACCAACGATGCACTGAAGACAGTCGCGCAGTTTCCCAAGCTGAAAGACCTCGATCTGCGTTTCAATAAGGAAATCAACGACGAGGGAATGCCGCTGATCAAGGATATGAAAAACCTGAGAGTGTTGAAGCTCCAGGCAACTCAGGTGACCGATGACGGCATGAAGGATGTGGCTCAACTGCCCAACCTGCAGCGACTGAACACCTGGGGACGCAACATCTCTGACAAGACGCTGGCACTGCTCAAGGATAAGAATCTGGTATCACTGGAACTGGATGATACGGAAATTTCTGATGAAGGACTCCAGCACCTCAAGGGAATGACCAATATGGAAGCCCTGCATCTGCGTCGTGACTTTGTAACAGATGCGGGTATCGAAAATATCAAAGATATGAAGAACCTGCAGACGCTCTATCTGCGTGATACTGTCGTCACCAATGAGGGGATGAAGAATCTGTCGGGACTGACGGAACTGACCTACCTCGATCTGGATGAATCGATGATTGGGGATGAAGGGCTGGAACAGCTCAAAGATCTGAAAAAACTGACCCGACTCGGACTCTGGGGAACCGAAACTACTGATGAAGGATTGAAGGTGGTCTCTGGATTTACCGATCTGAATCGGCTGAACCTGGAAGGTACTCAAATTACCAATGCAGGTCTGGAGCATCTCCTGCCACTGAAAAAACTGGAATATCTGAACTTGAGTAAAACGGAAATCGGTGATGAAGGATTACAGAAACTCACAGCCTTGAAGAATCTCAAGGAAGTGCAGGTCAGCTTCACCCAGGTGACAGATGACGGGATCAAGAAGTTCAAGGAAGCGGTTCCCGGTTGCAAGGTTAAGCATTAAAGGATTGGTCGAAAGCAGATGTCTGATCAGGAACAACAGCGGGCACAACGGGCCGTACGTCAGTTTATGGAAAGCTGGCAGCGTTCCGGGCTGACGCATATCAAACACGTCGAGCCGGCGCCCGTGCTTTCTGCGCCTGCAGAAGTTGTTGCACCTGCTGTCACTGAAACAAAAACGCCGCTACGAATACGCCCCGTTGAGCCCGAGACTCCACCAGAACGCACATCGATCTCTCCGCCAGAGCCAACAGTAGAACATGTTGTTGAACCGGTTGTAGAGACCGCAGACCCGCGAAAGGATATGAGCGTGCCCCGAACAACGAAATCGAGACTTTCCAAGGCAGATCGCCAGGCACAACTGGATATTGTGGCTGAGGAAGTCTCTCAATGTCGGAAGTGTCCGGAACTGGCTGAGACACGCACTCAGACCGTGTTTGGAGTCGGGAATCCGAGTGCGAAAATCATGTTTATCGGTGAGGCACCCGGGGCGGATGAAGACAAACAGGGAGAACCCTTCGTCGGACGGGCAGGGAAGCTGCTGGATAAAATTATCGAAGCCTGCCAGATGAAGCGCAGCGAGATTTATATTGCGAATATTCTCAGGTGTCGGCCCCCTGGAAACCGGAATCCTTCCGATCAGGAAGCGGCAAACTGTCGAGGCTTTCTCGATGCTCAGATTGAGATTGTCGATCCGGATTACATCGTCTGCTGGGGCTCTGTGGCTGCAAAGAATCTGCTGCACTCAGAGCTTCCGATTGGCAAGATGCGCGGGCAGTTTTACGAATATGGCCGGGCCAGAGTCGTCTGCACCTACCATCCGTCTTACCTGCTGAGAAATCCATCCGCTAAGAAGAACGTCTGGGATGACATGATCTTACTGTTCAAAGATATGGGCATTGACCTCAAAGCCACACAATAAAATAAAAGGTGCTGTGAGGTCTTTTTGACTAATCTTCAATCAGACCATGCAACTGTAACAACTGGCGGTGTGAATTGACTCGATTCAGGTGAGGTGGATTGATGTCGTGCGTTGAGGAATGAATTTCCGTCGTGGAAGAGACTTTAGTTTCCTGCTCTGAATCGCAGTGTATTTCATCCAGCGTCAGCATCAGGCGGAACAGATCGCGGCAGTTCAGTTTCCCGATCAGCAGTCCTTCGTCAGTCACAGGCATACAGCTGTTGCGACGATCGCGGAACAGGGGAGCCTGGAGCAGAGCATCATCATCCGGTGAGAGGGTTTCCAGTTGAACATGCATGATTGATTCAACGGGAGCATTCATGTCAGCGAGCTGCAATTTCTGTTTCAGAAAATTGTACTCGGGGACAATTCCGACCAGTCGCATTTGATGGTCAGTCACGTAAACTTCAGGCGATTCTGCTTCGATCATGCGCCGGGCGGCTTGCTGAAGAGTCGTTCCCAGTGGCACACTGACCGGACTCTGGGTCATCAGATCACGAACTCGTACCTGCATTGTTTCTTCCTTGGCAATGACCTGTTTTGAATGGTCTCAAAACGGTTTCTACAATAGGGACGGATGAAATCGGTTTATCTCACAGGGGAGATTGAAGATTACAGGCCCACTGAAAACTGGTTCAAGTCCACTGTTAAAAGAGCAAAAGTCTTCAACCAGCCTTTCTATCAAAGATAGGTTGCCAGGAAGCAACATGATGCTTTTTCTCAACACGTTCTCACGAAAAGTCGGGAACAGTGCGAAAACCATACGGATTGTGCAGGTTATATCGAAAAGAGTTCTGAGCCCAGGGAGCGGTCAGTGAGCGAGTAGATTACTGACAGCGTCACTGCATTTATTGATAGCGCTTTAGAATCTCTTCTGCGACCTGATAGACGACTTTAGGCCCCGTGGTCGCTTCAATGTGTCCCAGTTTGTGATGCGAGACCCTGGTGCCCCATTGTTCTGCCAGCTCTGCGATCCGCAGTGAGGGTACAAAGCGATCAAAGTCGGCGATATGCAATTGAATCTGATCCGGAGATAACAATGGTTGCCACTGATTCAACCGCAGTGGTTTACAAAGCGTTTCCAGTTGTGATTCCTCAGGCGGATCGTGGCTTGCGCCGCGGCGGATTGCATTCACTACAGTGCCCCCTTCGTCAAGGATTCGCAAGAGATCCACAGGAGGCGTAATCGCATTCGCGAATGCGAGGTTTTCCACCAGCAGAGTCGCAGTCAGTGTTAACCAGGCCCCGTGACTGATGCCCATCAGGCCGATTCGACGTCCCTGAGACTGGAGTGTCAGAATCAGACTCCAGAGATCCAGAACTCCCTGCCGGGCGACCATCAACTGGTGGTCGATATTTCCCCCTGCAATTAACTGACCAGGTCGGTATCCCGGGGGAGTGCGACGGAAATTAAAAGGGCTGTCCAGCATGACCACATCGATGCCGTGAGGTGTTAAGCGTTCCGCCAGTCTGTTAAAGCTGCGGACACCCAACTGCACAATTCCATCAACGGCGACAACGGTCAGACGTTCCGGGATGTTTCTCTGCGTGGATTGAACGGTCGATTTCCAATGGCGACCTTTAACGTGGTCGTTTTCAGGAAAACCGCTGGTCACACAGGACTGAAACCCGAAGTCTTTTACTTCCGCAGAGGGGAATGTAGTCTTGGAAGCCGGACGTAACTCGGACTGATACTCCAGCTGGGCTGGATCCGGTTTCGGAGAAAAAAACTGGTCTAACTCGCCACTCTGGAGTTCCGGAGTGGTTTCACGTGCATTTGAGATCTCCAGCGGTTGCTTTTGGTAGTAGAAGAACCGATGCAGGAGATAGAAACCAACAACTTCATCCAGGCAAGTCGACCAGAGCTTTTGAAACATGCAATAAACTCGGACTGGGGAATGTCTTATTCCGGTTTCTGTTTCAGGGCTGCTTCGATAGCTGCTTTAATATCTGCCTGCGTGATTTCCTGGCTGGGGTCTGCAAAAGAGAATTTCTTAACCAGTTTCCCACTGCGGTCGTAGATACGGTAATGCGGGAGCGCACCGTCATCGATTCCAAAGGTCTCCATCGGATCCTTGTCATCGGCAGCGGTCGCCAGGACGTTAGTGAATTGCGCTTTCTGTTTTTCGAGAAATTCGCGAACCGCTTTCTGGGTTGCCTCGTCTGATTCATCCATGCTGACCGAGATGACACTCAACCCCTGATCGGCGAGATTCTGATTCCATTCCACTGTATGGTGAAAATTCTTGACACAGGGAATACACCAGGTCGCCCAGAAATCAACCAGAACGACTTTACCCTGCTGTTGCTTGAGGATCTCTTCAAAACCGGAAGCATCGCTTAACGTCAGTGTGATTTCTTCCGTCTTTGCAGGTTTGGCTTCGGGAGTGGCTGTCTCGGAGGGAGCAGCTTCGGGCTGCGGCTCAGTTTTTGTCGTTTCCTGGCTTTCCTGTGTCGAGCAGCTGAATGTGAATAGCAGCAGGCTGCAAACAAAAGCGGTGCGAAACAGGCTTTGCTGACGAAGGTTGTGTATCAGTTGTGTAAGGATCATGGTTCGTCCCTGAAAAGTGTAATTAATCGGATATACCTGTTCGAATTTTAAACAAAAACGGAAAAGGAGCATAGTGTGAAGCGGGTTTCCTTCAGTAAGATTAAAGAGTCCAATAATTATTGAAATGTCTTTTTAATCCGGGACCCTTTATGAATTTCCCTGGCAAAACGTTTCTGATCTGCACAGTACTGAGTCTCTCGCTGTTAGCGGATCTTCACACACCTCTCCATGCCGGTTCACCAGAGATCTCCGTACAAATTGAGCGATTGGAAAACACCTGGTTGTATGAAGTCGCGGATGGTGACTATCAGATTCTGGTGGAAGGAGAACCTCTGAAACGCATTACCGGTGCAGAGCTGCCTGCTTTACGCGATCTGGAGATCAAGTTACAGAAACAGAAGCAGAATGATCCTCGGGTAGCGCAACAGCTCAATGCGCTGTTGATTGCCATGGGACGCATTGCGGACGAACCGACTTTGATCTACCTGCATGAACTTTTCGAATCCTATCCCGAGCGACGAAATGATGTGGCTGAGGCGATCAGCTGGTATTCACAGGAGAATCAGCGACGGGACGCCGACTGGCGGATTCTGGTACGGTCGTTGAATATCGTCGAAGGAAAACAGGCCCGGGCTGTGATGCAGGCATTGACCCGTTTTCACAGGCGATCCAACAAAGCACAATGGATTCGGCAGGTGATTCTGGTCGGGCTGCAGCAGAATCCTGAGGGGCAGGCGATTGCAGTGAAACTGCTGGAGCACTGGACTGGACAACATCCCGAACAGTCGGGAGAAGCTGCTTCTTCTCCGCTCGTGGCCTGGCAGAAATGGTTTGCTCTAAAATATCCGGACGAACTTCCCGCAGAACTTCCTGTGGAATCAGAGGACAGCCGCTGGAAATATGCCGGCCTGTTGAAAGAATTGAAGAACGAGTCGACAAAACCGGTCAATCTGCAGCTGGGGGCAGAGGCTTTTGTCAAAGCGACCTGCGTCAAATGTCATCTCTTTGGAAAATCAGGCGAGAAAATTGGACCTGATCTGACTCATGTCAGCAGGCGTTTCCAGCAGAAGGAAATCCTGCAGGCAACCATCTTTCCTTCCCATTTCGTTTCCGAAGAATATCCCACGTTTACCATCATTACCAGTGCCGGTAAGTCTCATACCGGCATGATGGGCGCAGCGGGACCCGATGAGATTATGTTGCTGACCAGCGAAGGCAAACGACAGCTCATTAAAAAGAAGGACGTGGATGAGATCATCCCCGTCAAGAAATCGTCAATGCCGGATGGACTGCTGAATCTACTGACGAAAGCCGAGGCCGTTCAGCTAATTCGCTATCTGTCCCGACTGCCTGAAGGTGCATCAGAAGCATATCGACATACAACGCGATAGGCGTGCTGTTACATGACGGGCGCAAACAGGCGATAGATATTCTGTTTTAAAATTACCAGTCTGCTTCGTTGGTCCCACTCAGCCTCAGTGATTCTGATGGCATCCAGCAGGTCCTGCTCACAGGTTTCTCTCAGTCGCTGGGCAAACTTGCGGTCATAGATTGCCAGTCCGACTTCGAAATTGAGAATCAGGCTGCGGGAATCAAAATTGGCGGTCCCCACGAGGGACCAGCAGCCATCGATCGTGAGCGTTTTCGAGTGCAGGATTCCCTTGTTGTACTCGTAGATTTCCACGCCGGCATCGAGCAGGGAATCGTAATAGGAACGGCCGGCATGTACGGTCGAGGGATTTGCTGACTTGCCTGAAACCAGCAGCCTGACATGAACTCCCCGTCGCGCTGCTGATTCCAGCGCGGTTGTTAAAGATTCTGGCGGGACGAAATAAGACGTCGTCAGTAACAGACTCTCGCGGGCTTCGTTGATAGCGGCAAACATCAGAGTCAGGAAAACATCTGCATTTTTTTCCGGCCCGGAACAGAGCGTCTGTGCTGTGACGTTCCCATCGGTTTCCGGATGAGGAAAATACTGCGAATGAGTCAATGCTTCTCCGGTGGCGAAGAACCAGTCTTCTGCAAACACCTGTTGCAGTTGCAGTGTTTCGGGACCTTCAATTTTGAGATGGGTATCGCGCCAGAAGCCAAGATTCTGATGCAGCCCCAGATATTCATCTCCGATGTTCATACCACCGGTGAATGCTACGTTCCCGTCGACAATCACAATTTTGCGATGGTTACGAAGATTGATCGACCAGCGTTCGCGAATTGAAGCACCGGGCAAGAAGGGCGCGACCTGAATTCCTGCGGCAATCATCGGCTTGAAAAAGTGGTTCCTGAGATTCATTGACCCGAAACCATCATAGAGAAATCGAACTTCAACGCCTGCTTTTGCTTTTTCGATCAGAAGATCGCGCAGCATCGTACCTGATTGATCGGGTTGCCAGATATAGTATTCCAGGTGCAGGGAATGTTGGGCGTTCAGAATCGCCTGTTTGATCAGGCCCAGAGTGCGGTTCGTATCTGTCAACAGTTCGATACTGTTGCCATAAGTGGGCACGGTATGGGCGATGTTCTGTGCAAGCCGCATCAGATTTTGATTCAGGACCAGGTACTCATCGTTGGATAGCAATTGGTTTTGAATTATCTGAGGGAGTTTGGGAGCCAGCGACTGATTGGCCCGCTCTTTGGATCTGGAACGCCGTTGAACGCGGTTGATTCCGAAGAAGAGATAAATGATACCACCCAGACCGGGGAGCAGCAGAATACTGAGAATCCAGGAAACAGTGGAGACGGGGTGTCGTTTCTTCTGCAGCAGGATGTGGGGAATCAGCGCCAGCGTAATCAGGTAACCGGTAAGTGAGATTGTGGCTGTAATCCAGTCCATCGAAGAGTCTCTCGAGCGCCAGGAAGCATAATACATGCAGGAAGATCAATTTGATTCAGGATTATGCAGTAATCCACTGGTTTCTCCTACCTTGTTTTTCTGTATGGCTTGAAAATTATGAGAATTTCGGGAACTCGGCGGGAATTCCGTTCGTCAAACCAACGCGAAATATTATGATTCCCGTCTGAAGCACTTCAAAATTAAACACATCTTGATACAGGTCCTGCAATGTTAAAGTTATCCATAAAAAAACACCTTCTCTGGTCATGCATGCTGGTTAGCCTGACCTCGCTGGGAGTTTATCTCTTTGCGGCAGAAAAAAGTTCGCCCGAAGCCCGTTCGCTGGCAGATTCCTATCAGAAACAGGGAAACTACCGGGATGCCTGGGAGCTGTACCAGAAGCTGGCAACCCGACAGGACAGTTCAGCAACAGAAGTGGTGCATGATCTGCAGGCAGGCATCCAGTGTCTGCAGCGATTGAATCGCGTCAGTGAAATCGATGCGTTTCGAGATGCGATTCTCAAAGTACACAGCGACGAACCGCTGGTTCTCTCCAGTCTTGCAGAAACACTGATTCAGGGACCTTATTTTGGATATATCATCGATGGTGAGTTCATCCGCGGTCACCAGCGGGGCGGCAATCGATATGTGAATACACGGGAACAGGACCGACTCCGGGCCTTGCAGTTAATGAGTCAGGCGGTGGAGGAATTGAATTCATCCAATGATCCAGCGCTCGCAGCCCAGATTTATGCCGACTATGCCAGATACCTGATGTCAGGCCGTCAGGGGCGCGCTGCCTGGAAGCTTCAGATTTTGACTGATCTAGAGGCAACCCCAGACTACCAGAGCGTCGGGGCCGAACCTGGCAACTGGTTTCGTGGTGAACCCAGCGGAGGGCCGGAAGGGGCGCCCGTGGATGCGAATGGCAAGCCCGTTTACTATCGAGTGCCCGAGTCCTGGGAGGGAGCGGCTAATGATGGAGAACGCTGGCGCTGGATGCTGGCGGAATCAGTCAAACAGGAGCCCGGGCGGGAAGGGCGTGTGCTTCTGGGAGTCGCGAATTTTACCCGCAGTCAGTTTGGTGTTCAGACCCTGCAGCAATACTTCCCCCTGCTGTACCGGCCTCGCGCAAGGGACGATGCCAAAGAAGAAGAGCAGGTTAATCCGTATTCTCTGGAGAGTCTGAAAGAATCCGAAACCCTCGCACGTCTGGCAACGGGGATTCAGCGCTTCGAGTTGCCAGCCGATCAGAATTATATTCTGCTGTATCAGAAGGTGATCTCACTGGGTAAAAGCAACCAGGCGGAAAACGCACTGGCTCAATTGACGAGTGTCTTCGAAAACCGGAGACAGTATCCAGAAGCTGCTAAATACCTGCAGCAGAATATTCAAGAGTATGGTGATCCCGGGCAGAATAAACAGAAGCACCTGAAGCAGATTGTTGGCAACTGGGGAGAATTCGCACCCACCCAGACACAGGCGGCAGGTCAGGGGGCTAAGGTCGATTATCGTTTCCGGAACGGTACGCAGGTCCATTTTGAGGCGTATGAGATTAACGTTGCTGCATTGTTGAAAGATGTCAAAGACTATCTCAAGTCACATCCGGACCGCCTGGACTGGAATAAAATCAATATTTCTAACCTGGGATATCGTCTGGTTCAGGAACAGCAGAAAAAATATCAGGGAGCACTGGTTTCTCGCTGGGATATGAAACTGGAACCGCTGGCAGGACACCGGGACCGTCGTGTGACTGTCGCCACACCGCTGCAGAATGCCGGAGCATATCTGCTGATCGCGAAAATGGAAGACGGAAATACCAGTCGGATTGTTGTCTGGCTGGACGATACCGTCATCGTGCACAAGCGGATGGCTGACCGAACCTTCTATTATGTGGCTGATGCCCGCAGTGGCCAACCGGTGCCGAATGCGAATCTGGAGTTTTTTGGATATCAGAACAAATACGTCGCCCGTAATCAGCGACAGACTCTGACAGCCAGTTTTGCAGAGCAGACCGATGAAAACGGTCAGGCATTTCCTGAAGAGAATCTGCTGAAACGCGAGTTTCAATGGATTGCCATCGCTCGTACAAAGTCAGGTCGATTTGCTTACCAGGGGTTCGATCGCTTCTGGTACCAGCGGTCCCCCCAGGAAGAGTATCAGGTCAACAAGATTTATGGGATCACCGATCGTCCCGTCTACCGTCCCGGCCAGAAGGTTGATTATAAATTCTGGGTCCGGAACGTGGGTTATGATCTTTCAAAATCTGAAGAAGCCCTGTTTGATCAACGTGAGGTTACTTTAAAGCTGATCGGGCGAGATCAGAAACAGATCTTTGAAAAAACGCTGACGACCGACGAATACGGCGGTGCAAACGGGGAGTGGGAGATTCCCCAAGATGCTGCTCTGGGTTTCTACAGTTTTGTGGTCGAAGTTAAATATGATTTTCCACCGGGGAAAAACCGAAATCGCAGATTTGCTTCATCGTTCTCGTTCCGCGTTGAGGAATATAAGAAGCCGGAATATGAAGTCTCGGTCGAGGCACCTGATGAACCCGTGGCACTGGGAGATACTATTAAAGCCAAAATTAAGGCAAAGTACTATTTTGGCAGTCCAGTGATCAACGCGGAAGTCAAATACAAAGTAACGCGAACCTCTTATGAGCAGCACTGGTATCCCTATGATCCCTGGGACTGGTTGTACGGATCCGGTTATTGGTGGTTTACCGGTGATCATCCCTGGTATCCCGGATGGGGCCGCTGGGGATGTATTGCCCCCGGTCCGTGGTGGATCCATCGTCGCTCTGCACCACCAGAAGTTGTCATGTCGAATACGGTTCCAATTGGCAGCAATGGTGAGGTTGAAATCGCGATCGATACAGCGCTAGCGAAAGCGATTCACGGCGATGAAGACCATCGATATGAAATTACCGCTGAAGTCGTTGACGAGTCTCGGCGTACAATCGTGGGAAAAGGATCGGTACTGGTAGCCCGTGAACCCTTCAAAGTGTTTGCCTGGATGAATCGGGGTTATTACCGGGTTGGCGATTCGATGACGGCCAGCTTCAAGGCACAGACACTCGATCAGAAACCGGTCCAGGGAACCGGGAAGATCGTGTTATACCGCATTACCTACAATCAACAGGGGGAGCCACAGGAAACGGCGGTCCAGGAATGGGATGTAAATTCCCAGGAGGACGGCACAATCACTCAAAAACTGTCCGCGACTCAGGCCGGACAATATCGAGTTGCCTGTGTTGTGACTGACAGGCAGGGCAAACAGATAGAAGGGGGTTCCCTGTTCACGATCCGAGGTGAAGGATTTGACGGCAAGGAGTATCGCTTCAATGACCTGGAAATAATTGTCGAAAAGAAAAATTACCAGCCGGGGGAAAAAGTTCGTCTGTTGATCAATACGAATCAGCCGGGTAGCACCGTTCTTTTGTTCTTGCGTCCTGTGAATGGAATCTATCAGAAACCTCAGGTGCTCAAACTTGCTGGAAAAAGCACCACTTATGAGCTGGACCTGACGCGCAAGGATCTGCCAAACCTGTTTGTGGAAGCTGTGACAATTCACCAGGGGCAGGTATTTACCGAAGCACGTGAAATTGCTGTTCCACCAGAAAAACGGGTGGTCAATCTGGAAGTCGAATCTTCTGAAACCGAATATAAGCCCGGTCAGGACGCGACCGTGAAGCTGAAAGTGACCGATGCAGAAGGAAATCCGGTTGAAGGTTCCCTGGTGGTCAGTGTCTACGACAAGAGTGTGGAGTACATCAGCGGCGGTTCGAATGTGAGTGACATCAAATCGTTCTTCTGGAAATGGAAACGCTCACATCACCCTTTGACCTATAGTAGCCTCAGTCGGAGTTTTCATAACCTGCTCAAGCAAGGTGAAGTCGGCATGCAGGTGCTGGGGACTTTTGGAAATCTGATGCCTGCGAATGCTGATAAATCGGATCAATTCGGGGTCATGGAAGGCCCGGGGCCGGGTGTCTTACCAGCTATGAAGTCTGGCAGAGCAACTCCCATGGCGGGAGTCCCCCTCAGCCTGGCCCCTGCCGAAGAAAAGGCAAGTGAGTTACAGGCAGATGCTTCTGTGGCTTCGGCAGGATCTTCAGCTGTAGTCGAACCAGCCGTTCGTCAGAATTTCGCAGATACCGCCTTCTGGAATGGCGCGATCAATACGGACCAGAATGGTTTAGCTGAGGTCTCCTTTAAGATGCCCGAGAATCTGACCAGCTGGAAGATTCGCAGCTGGTCAATGGGCGCAGGGACCATGGTAGGTGAAGGTCAGCGAGAAGTTGTTACTCGTAAAAATCTGATTATTCGGCTCCAGGCTCCCCGGTTCTTTACAGAGACTGATGAAGTCGTGCTGAGTGCGAACGTGCATAACTATCTGAAGACCTCCAAGGATGTGAAAGTGGTGCTCGAACTGGACGGCGATGCGCTGGAACCGCTGGATGAACTGACTCAGACGGTGACGATTGATGCCAATGGCGAGAAACGGATTGACTGGCGGGTTAAAGCCTCACGGGCCGGTTTTGCTGTGATTCGCATGAAAGCACTGACCGATGAGGAATCCGATGCGATGCAGATGACCTTCCCGGTCAAAGTACACGGAATTTTAAAAACAGAATCCTTTACCGGCAGTATTCGTCCTGGCGATACATCGGCCCAGATCAGTTTTCAGATTCCCGGTCAGCGGACGACTGAACTCAGTCGCCTGGAACTGCGTTATTCTCCCTCACTGGCAGGAGCGATGGTCGATGCACTGCCTTATCTGATTTACAACCCCCATAAAACTACAGACTGTACCCTATATCGTTTTCTGCCAACCGTGATGACCCAGAACATTCTGAAACGAATGGGGCTGGATCTACAGGAGATCGAGCGGAAACGGACCAATCTGAATGCCCAGGAAATTGGCGATGATCAGAAACGGGCTGAACAGTGGAAACGCTATGGTCAGAATCCGATCTTCAATCAGGCTGAGGTGGATTTGATCGTGAAGCAGGGCGTCGCAGATTTGACCAGTATGCAGCTGTCTGACGGCGGCTGGGGCTGGCTCTCTGGCTGGCAGGAACGGTCGTCTCCCTTCTTCACCGCCCGGGTCGTACAGGGGCTGGCCCTGGCGCAGCAGAGCGATGTTGCACTGGTACCCGGCACTTTGGAACGCGGAGTCGAGTGGTTGAAAAACTACCAGCAGCAGGAAGTGCGGAAACTTCTGAATGCACCAGCTAAAACGAAACCCTACAAAGAATATGCATCCAACCTGGATGCCTATGTGTTCCTGGTTCTGGTCAATCAGGGCGTCACCAATGAGCAGATGTATGATTTCCTGTATCGGGATCGCACTAAATTATCGGTCTATGCCTTGGGTATGCTGGGACTGGCGTCTCATCAGCTGGAACGTCAGGATAGGCTGGCGATGCTGATGGATAACATGGACCAGTACCTGGTACGGGATCCTGAAAATCAGACCGCTTATCTTAATCTGCCAGAAAACAACTGGTGGTGGCACTGGTACGGTAATGAAGTGGAAGCAAATGCCTACTATCTGAAGCTGTTGTCGAAAGTAGATCCGCAGAACCCCAAAGCGGTACAGCTGGTCAAGTATCTGCTTAACAACCGCAAGCACGCCACCTACTGGAGTTCTGTGTCGGACACTGCGATCGCAGTCGAAGCTCTGGCTGAGTACTGGACAGCCAGTGGAGAAGATCAACCCGATCTGACTCTCGAAGTCTACCTGGACGGTGAGAAACAGAAAGAAGTGAAAATTACTGCCGCCGATCTGTTTACCTATGACAACAAGTTTGTTCTGGAAGGTGACGCGTTGACTGCGGGGGCCCATCGTCTCGAGATTCGGAAGCAGGGGCGAGGGCCGGTATACTACAATGCATATGTGACGTACTTCACGAAGGAAGACTTCATCACAGCCACGGGGCTGGAAGTCAAAGTGGAGCGCAAGTATTACCAGCTGATTCCCAAAGAGGCAGATATTAAAACGTCCGGCTCGGAAGGTCAGGTCGTCGATCAGCGTGTGGAGAAATACCAGCGTCAGGAAATCACACGTGAGACTGCCCTCAAGAGTGGTGACCTGGTTGAAGTGGAATTGATCTTCGACAGCAAAAATGACTATGAATATCTGGTATTCGAAGATTTCCGCGCCGCTGGTCTGGAACCGGTCGAACTCCGCAGTGGATACTCCTACAACGGACTGAGGAACTATCAGGAATTTCGGGATGACCGCGTGGTCTTTTACATCCGGCAACTGCCCCGCGGAAAACATGGTCTGAATTACCGCTTGCGAGCCGAAATACCCGGGAAGTTCAGTGGCTTACCGACTACGGGTGAGGGCATGTATGCTCCCGAGCTCAAAGCCAATTCCGACGAAATGAAACTGCAAATCATCGATAAATAATCCAGATCAGATCGGCTCCCAGAAGGTACCATTCCATCTGCTGAGCCGATTCTGTTTTGCATCGAATAGATAGAGCGTGCGTTGCGGGAAGATTTGCTGCACGCGGGCAGGGGGATACTGATCGGGAAGATAACGACCGGTCAGGATCTCCTGTTGCTTGAGGTCGGGTGGGTTGATGACATAGTCGATGTGTCGGTCATGCGGATCGTGGGCGATGAGCATCAACGCGGGACGTATGATTTGCGGGTGATGATCCAGCATCTGCTGAAACTGGAAATGTTTGAGGCGTGAGAAGGCAACATTACTCACGATGATTTCCAGCTTGGAGACTCCCCAGAGTGGGGGCAGGACCGTCAGGTTAGTCAGGAAGGCGGCCAGCATCATGGCCAGCCAGAGAACGCTCATCAGGGGGCGGTCGATTTTTTCCCAGATCCGAAACAGCGTCTGCGTGGCGCGGGCAAAAATCAGCGCCCAGAGCGGGCCGGTTTCGAATACGTAATGCCAGTGCATGATGCCATCATACCAGTAGGGGATGTGGACAATGTGCAGTGATATGATGGAGGCGAATACCAGCCACCAGCGGGACCACTGTTTCCATTCGGTCAGTACAAAAACCAGCGCAGCGAGGGAGAGAGGGATAATTCCCAGCGTCCACTGCAGGCTGGCCAGGAATCGGTTCTGTACATTCTGGACAGCCAGAGCCGGCGTCAGGTTTTCGGCCCACTTGTCGTAATTATCCAGGACCTTGGGCCCCAGTTTCTGTTCTCCCCGGATGACATTATTGAATCCATACACGTGCCGAGGGGTGTAGATATCGGTATAGAGCTGATAGGGCATCTTCCAGCCGCTACTGGTGATTGACTGATTATACAGAAACAGACAGATTAACCCGCAAGCCAGGGGCAGCGCCAGTCCCGCCACAGGCAACCAGATTTGCCGAGACGAGCTTTCTGATTCTGTTTTCTTACATCTTTGAAGGTACCAGCGAACCAGTTGAACTGCCTGCCAGATTCCAAACGGCAGGGCAAAACCAGCCGCTGTCATGGGGCGGCAGAGCATCGCGAAACTGAGCCCGACCCCTGCCAGCAATGCGTCTCCCAACGAACTGGTTCGCTGCATGCGCAGGTAAGCCCAGAGAAACAGAGACAGTCCGACCAGCGTCGGATGATGGGCCAGAAGCAGGTTACTGAAGATCGCCATGCCCGGGGAGAACGCGATGATCAGGCTACCCAGTAAGCCGACGCCATTCCCTCCGAGTTCTCGTCCCGCCCAGAAGAAAAAGAACGTGGTAACCGCACCCGCGAGCCAGTACCCCCAATAAGGATGTCCCCAGGCAAGGAACGGGGCCAGCCAGAGTCCCGTACCTGGGAAATAGCGGCTGGCCATGTTCCCTTCGTTGAGGACATGAACCTGGTCGAACAGTTCCGGTGCCTCCGGATGACTGGGAAATGAAGTCCGTCCCGCCAGTAAGGTTTCGGCCTGAAAAAGGTAGCTATATTCATCGTGATACGCCGGGGGAAGGTCGCCGAGAGTGAGTTCTCGTTCGGCATTCACGATATGGTCCGCGGTCCAGCCGCTAATAAAAAGTGAAGTCAAAGCCAGGAGCAGACTGATCGAAATGGCGAACCAGTCCCATTGTTTGTCGCTGCGCTTTTTATCGACCCATGACTGGGAGAGCCGGGGACGCAGGACCCGGGAGAAGAATCCCCAGTGGAGGGGGAGTGGCAGCCACCAGCAGAGAGGGCTAAACAGCAGCAGTATGAAATAAGGAGTCGTGTCGACATTCACGTACAGAAAGAAGCGGGAGAGCCAGGGGAGTTGCAGATTCTCTGATTCAACCCGGTTCCATTCGTAGGGGGCAAGTAAGGAGAATAATGCGACCAGGAAGAACAGATGGATCAGCGGGATCCAGCGGGAGGGGGAGGCAGACGTTGTATCCGCTCCCGAGCCGGGCTGGGAGGAAGGTTGCTGTTTCGAATTCATGAATCGTATTGATTTCTGCGGATTGGAACCTGCTGCGAGTTCAAAGGAAAATCATAGACTTCTATTCCTTAAAGAGAGTATAGCTGTGCCGATTGGAAAAAAGAAAGGCGTGATCTCCGAGTAGACCACGCCTTTTTCAGGGAACAGAGACAGATCTCAGTTTTTCTTTTTAGCGGCCTTCTTTTTCTCGATCTGAGCGAGGATTTCTCCCAGAATCGATTTCTGTGAGGTTGAGAGAACTTCCGCACACTCGGCATCTTTTTTCGCATCGATTTCAGCGAGTTGTTTTTTAAGACTATCGATCTGGGCTTTATAGTCTTTCTGTATTTTATAAATCTTCTCGCGCTGGTCGTCCGTGAGATTCAGCTTTCCATAGTGATTGGGTAAGCGGACTTTCCGTTTGGCAGGAGCCTTTGTGCCTTCCGTTTTTTTAGCGGCGGGCTTTGCAGTCTCGCCCTCCTTTTGCTGAGCCGGAATAGAGTCGGCCGTACAGATGGTGAATGCGATCACTGTGGACAAAAAGGCAATCATTTTCAAAGCATGCTGTTTCAACATGACTTTCCCCCTCGTTAAACAACAGGAAATTGTAAACCGCCCCCATGGGGGCCACGTGTATATTATTGTGTACACGTGAATTTTTGTGTTCAACTGCAATTACCAGGATAATTCGAAAAAACTGACAATCAGTTCAGTTGCTCGCGGATGCGGTAGAGTTCTTCCAGAGCCGCCAAAGGGGTCATTTCATCTACATTCAGATCTCTGATTTCATCCAGTACCGGATGGGGGGCATTTCCAAACAGAGAGAGTTGTTGATGCACCGATTTCTTCTGTTTGCGGGGCGGGATTGTAGTCTGGCCACTGTCATCGAAGTGGTCTTTTTCCAGGGTTGCCAGAATCTGGTTGGCCCGTTGAATGACCTGATCGGGGATCCCTGCCAGTCGGGCGACATGGATGCCGTAGCTCTTGTTGGCCGATCCTTCGATAATTTTATGCAAAAAGACGATTTCACCATCCTGTTCATGAACGGCCACATTCCAGTTACTGGCCTGCTTAAGTGTCTGTGTCAGCTCGGTCAGTTCGTGATAGTGGGTTGCGAACAGAGTTCTCGCTTTGAGTTGGTCGTGTAAAAATTCGGTCATGGACCAGGCCAGGGAAATCCCATCGTAGGTACTCGTCCCCCGCCCGATCTCATCCAGGATGACCAGGCTTCGGTCGCTTGCGGAATTCAAGATGCGCGCGGCTTCTGTCATTTCGACCATGAATGTACTCTGGCCCTTACTCAACTCATCACTAGCACCAACGCGAGCGAATATGCGATCAGCAATCCCGATGCGTGCTTCACTGGCGGGGATGAACGAGCCGATTTGTGACATGAGAGTCAACAGGGCTGCCTGACGGATATAGGTACTCTTACCTGCCATGTTCGGTCCGGTGATAATCTGGACCCGGCCGTAAGGTTCACCCAGCAGGACGTCGTTTGGGACGAATTCGCCCGAAGGCTGCAGGCGATCCAGCACGGGGTGCCGACTCTCGCGAATATCGAGTACCGGGTCAGTGGTCATTTCGGGACGCGTGTAACCGGCGTGTGTTGCCAGGTGCGCGAGACCGAACAGGACGTCGATCTGGGCCAGTACTTCCGCTGTTCGCTGGGTACGAGTGGCTTCTTTCGCAACCTTTTCCCTAAGCGTGTCGAACATGGTCTGTTCGAGTTCAATCGCCCGTTCTTCTGCTTTGAGTACTTTTTCTTCGTACTCCTTGAGTTCAGGAGTGATATAGCGTTCCTGATTTTTCAGTGTCTGTTTGCGGATGTAGTGTTCGGGGACTTTGTCCGCGTGGGCCGCTGAGACTTCCAGGTAATAGCCGAAGACTTTGTTATAGCCGACTTTGAGATGGGGAATGCCGACCCGCTCCGATTCTTCATTCCGATAACTGGCGATCCATTCCTTGCCCCCTTTAGAGAGCGAACGCAGTTCGTCCAACTCATCGCTGAAGCCTGAGCGGATGACACCCCCTTCATTGAGTGTCAGAGGTGGATCTTCGACGATCATGGTTTCAATCTCATTGCGGACTTCTGCACAGAGATCGATTCCCGCTTCGAGGGACTGCAGCAGTTCTGCTTTGCGTCCGGAAAGCTTCGCCTTGAGTTTCGGTAATAATGCCAGGGTTTGTGCCAGGAAGCTGAGGTCCCGGGCACTCGCACGCCCCGTAGCAATTCGGGCAGTCAGACGTTGCAGATCATAAGTTTTCGAGAGTTGTTCCCGTACATCGTTGCAGAGCACCGGATTTTGTGAGATTTCTTCGACAGAATCGTGGCGTTTCTGGATTTCATCCAGACTGGTGAGGGGGTTGGCGATCCAGTCGTTGAGCAGGCGGGCCCCCATGGAGGTCACGGTCTCGTCCAGGACGGAAATCAGACTGCCTTCCCGTTTTCCTTCGCGGATCGTTCGGGTCAGTTCCAGGCTGCGGCGGGTTGCTTCGTCGATCAGCAGACGATCGCCCCGTTCGTACGGTTCGATCTGGTTGATATGCGGAATGGCACTTCGCTGAGTTTCCTGAACGTATTCCAGCAGTGCACCGGCAGCAGTGATGGCGGGGGTCCCCTGTTCCAGGTTGAAGCCTTCCAGGGTTTTGGTACCGAAATGTGAGAGCAGGAGCTTTTCACATTCATCTTCAGCAAACGTCCAGGAGGGGCGTTCCGTCAGCATCGTATCCAGGTGACTAATGGCGTTCTGAAGCGCTGTGTTCCCTTCGGCAAAGATGCACTCAGCAGGGTGAATGCGCGCGAGTTCATCGACCAGATGTTCTGCCGTTGTATTGGACGTAAGGAAACGCCCGGTTGAAAGTTCCAGCCAGGCCAGGCCGATATCACTTTTGCCAAAATAGATGCTGGCCAGAAAGTTGTTTTCATGCGGGTCGAGCAGGGCGTCGTCTGTAAGGGTCCCCGGTGTAATCACACGGGTGACTTCGCGCTTGACCATCCCCTTTGCTTTTTTGGGGTCTTCTACCTGATCGCAGATGGAGGCCCGATAGCCGGCGTGGATCAGTTTGTAGAGATAGCTGTCCAGCGAGTGATGGGGGAACCCGGCCATGGGAATCGGATTACTGGAATTTTTATCGCGACTGGTGAGTGTGATTCCCAGAATGCGGGCAGCGATTTCCGCGTCTTCGTAAAACAGCTCATAGAAGTCACCCATCCGAAACAATAACAGTGTTCCCGGATTCTGGTGTTTGACTTCCAGATACCGCTCCATCATCGGGGTCAGCTTCTTGCCTGTTTTTGCCATGCGTCCTGATTTTCTCTGACAGTGAGCTATTACAATTCGGAATTACTTTTTTGGTCGCTTTTCCGGAAACAGAGTGCTGACGCTGGTACGGTCATGAATGGACCGGATTGCAGCAGCAAATGAGTGGGCAACCGAGATGAGTTCAATGTTATCCGGCAGGGGATCGATCTGTGACTCAATGGTATTGGTCATGAACATCTTTTTCAAAGGACTCTGACCAATTCGTTCGGCCGCCCCTCTGGATAAAACCCCATGTGTGACCGCAGCGTAGATGTCTTTGGCACCTTTGTTTTTCAGCAGTTCAGCCATGCTGATCAGGGTGCGACCGGTGATCGTGAAATCGTCGACAAGAATGACGTTTTTCCCCGCCACCTCTCCAATGACTTCCAGCATCTCGACCGTTTCGGAGTGATCTTTACGCATTTTGTTACCGATGACAACCGGTGCCCCCAGTAGTTTCGCAAAATCAGAGGCTTCTTTTGCGAAACCAACATCGGGACTGCAGACGACCAGGTCCTCAATTTTGAGTTTGCGGATGTGATCGCTGATGACATGTCGTCCGTACAGATGATCTACGGGGACACTGAAGAATCCCTGGATTTGGGGACTGTGCAGATCCATGGTCAGAACACGGTCGGCCCCCGCCACTTCGATGGCGTCAGCACAGACCCGCGCCCTGATGGATACGCGGGGTTCGTCTTTCTTGTCTCCCTTGGCATAACTGAAGAACGGGATGACCGCTGTAATTTGCTGGGCACTGGCCCGCTTGAGGGCATCGATCCAGAACAGAAGTTCAACGAAGTTGTCATTAACCGGAGAATGGACACCCTGGATGATGTAGGCATCGCGGCCCCGGACATTCTCGAGGATCCGGACAAAAATATTGCCCTCGCTGAACTTGTGTGCTTCACAAGGTGTCAGATGGATCCCTAACTCATCAGCGATTGCTTTTGCGAGCAACGGATTGCCGGAACCGGCCATGATGGTCAGGTCGCCCTGGGGAGGTTGGAAAGGCTGGACGCGGGGCCCTCTGGATAATGGGTTGGGAGATTGTGACATTAAATAACAGATCAATCAAACGGGGCAATTACATGCCTGAAACACGACTATTCCCGGGAATTCTTGAATATTTGGCTTCGCTCCATTCACGAAGAAATGCAGACTCCATAATATCGATGCTGAATGGCAAAACAAGCGAACGCCTGCGATTATCCTCAAGGATGGTTCCAAGAGTGAGAGTCTCGTCGGTATTATTGACACCACACCGGTTACTCAGGGGGAAACCACCGAATTTCGCCCGCAAACGATATTGAGATATCTAAAATGACAGAAAGAATTTACAACTTTTCTGCAGGACCTGCAGCCCTCCCGTTACCCGTTCTCGAACAGGCTCAGAAAGATCTGATCTCTCTGGGCGATACCGGTATCGGAATTCTGGAGCACTCCCATCGCAGCAAAGCCTTCCTCGCGGTGTATGAAGCTGCTGAAGCCCTCTGCCGCGAAGTGGCTGCGGTGCCCGATAATTATAAAGTCCTGTTTGTCCAGGGGGGCGCTTCCACCCAGTTCTTCACGATTCCCATGAACTTTCTCTCCAAGGATCAGACTGCTGACTACCTCGTGACCGGTTCCTGGTCGAAAAAAGCGGTTAAAGAAGCCAAGATGTTCGGTAACGTGAATGTCGCCTGCAGCAGTGAAGATCAGAACTTCTCCTATATCCCGGAAGAAGTCAACTACAGTGACAAGCCAGCTTATGTGCACTTCACCTCAAACAACACCATCTACGGAACCGAATTCGCCAGTGAGCCTCAAGTTCCCGGCGATGCACCTCTGATTTGCGATGCCAGCAGCGATATCTTTTCCCGTCCGCTGGATATTACCAAATACGGAATCGTCTATGCCGGTGCTCAGAAAAACCTGGGACCCAGCGGTGTGACGCTTGTGATCATTCGCGATGATCTGATCGCGCAGGGGCCCAGCGACATTCCGACAATGCTGCAGTATCGGACCCATTCCGAAGCCGGTTCGATGTATAATACTCCGCCGACTTTCGGGATTTATATCCTGGGGCAGGTCCTGCAGTGGCTGAAAGACCAGGGCGGATTGTCGGTCATGCAGGAGAAGAACCAGGCGAAAGCCGGTAAGCTGTATGACTACCTGGATCAGAGCAAGCTGTTCAAGCCGACTGCGGCGAAGAAAGACCGTTCGCTGATGAACGTCACCTTCGTAACCGGCGATGCCGACCTGGATGCGAAATTCATTGCCCAGGCGACCGCAGCAGGTCTGGATGGTCTGAAAGGACACCGCAGTGTCGGCGGCATGCGTGCCAGCATTTACAATGCATTCCCGGAAGCGGGCGTCGATAAGTTAATTGAAACGATGAGTCAATTCGAACAGGAACACGCCTCTTGAATCAACCCCAGGACGATAAAGCACATGCGGATATAGGGCTGGTTTGTGCTCTGCCGATGGAGGTCCAGCCGTTTCTGGACCGCTGCGAGCACCTCAAAAAGTACACCGGCGGTTCGTATGTGTTTCGGGGTGGTTTCCTGGATCGAATCAAAGTTGCTGTGGTGCAGACGGGAGTGGGCTTTGCCCGCGCCCGGGCTGCGACCCAGGCATTGATCGACGCACACTCTCCACCATGGGTTCTTTCCATTGGTTTCTCGGGCGCTCTGCAGTCCGGGATGCGGGTGGGGGATATCGTGGTCGCGACGTCGATCTGTGATCTGCATGGACAGGAGCTGACGAACGACGTCCATTTTCCGGAAGATCCGGAGAACGGGCTCTATGTGGGCCGGGTTCTCAATGCTGACGAAATCGTCCGGACCGTTGAGGAGAAACAGAAACTGGCCGCGGAGTATGATGCGCTGGCCGTCGATCTGGAAAGCCTCGCGGTGGCCCAGGTCTGTCACGCTCAACAACGGGGATTCATGGCGATCCGGGTGATCAGTGATGACTGCTCAACGGACTTGCCTAAAGAGGTGCTCTCAATTTTAGGAGAGACGGGCGCCGTTCGTGCGGGCGCTGCGCTGGGAGCTGTCTTCAAGCGTCCGGAAAGCATCAAAGAGATGTGGAAGATGCGCGGTGATGCGTCTCGTGCTGCTACTCGCCTGGCCAGTTTTCTGGAAGGCGTGGTTGTGCAACTCTACGATGCCCGTCATTAGTAATCAATGATGGTCTCACCGCCGTCGGGTGTGCTCAGTGCTTTGAGAATTGCGGGGTCGATGTCTTTGGAGATAAACTGAACTCGTCCATCGCAGAACAGTACGTGATTCCCACCAGGGAACAATGTTTTATTACCTGGTCCAATGATTTCAGTTGGATTAGCAAGATTGGTCGGATTGCCCCATGGCTGATAGGGAACTCCCCGTTCCACAGCAGCGATCGTATTGGACACGCCATCAGTGATCTCCCTGAGGCGGAAGCCCTGATTGTTTTTCAATAACTTTTCATTTCCTACATAATGTGATAAAGCATAGCCTTCCGGAGAAGATTTTTCTTCGATCCAGTCAGCCTGGTATTGAGGAACCTGTTGCTGAAATACCCGCTGATTGTAAGGGGCGTTCCAGGGGAGCTCGAAATCAATCTGTTGGTATAGTCCCCGCTGATCCAGATAGGGCAGAATTAAGGACTGCCAACTGTGCCGGGGGGTATCGTCTTCAGCGATGATTGCTCCTGGAGGGAATGTTTGATGGGCGTCATGGTACTGCAGGAGTGCAGCACCGATCTGTTTCAGATTATACTTTGATCGTGAACGTCGTGCTTCCCCCCTGGTCTGCTCAATGTGAATGACATTGAAACTGATCAGAATAAAGAACACCAGGCAGGGAAGACCGATCAGGATCGCGATGATCGGGAGCAGGGGAAGCCGTTTTCTGCTGGATGGTAGACTGGCAAAATGAATTTGCTGAATTCTTTCAGCTTGCAGTTCCCGTAAGAAACCGGGGATCTCACCTGCCGGGATGAAATAACCGGTCTCTCCCTCTCGTATCAGATCAGTCGTAATAAGCCTGCCTGTAGTGTACCACTCGTGCAGTTCCTGTTTACTGTACGGTCCCGTGATTTGCTCGTTACGTTTCAGGTACCAGTCAGCCATGGAACTCTTTCAGTATGAATTAAAATTCTCCCACAATTTCACCGCCAGCAGGGGTACTCAACGCTTCCAGAACACCGGGATCAATGTTTTCTGAAACGAAGCGCACGGCGCCGTCTCCCAGCATGACGTGGCTGCCGCCGCGGAACGCGGATTTCGCACCTGAGCCAATATAGTCGACGGGATTACCAAAATTCGTGGGATCTCCCCAGGCTTTGAAATTATCTCCCGCTTCAAATGCGAGTATGGTATTCGAAGTGCCATCTGTGATGTTCCGGATCCGCAGGTGACTGTTTTCGTTTAACGCTTTTTCATTAGCCATATAATGTGATAATGCCAGACCAGCAGGGGTATATTTATCCTCGATCTGTGGGTTCAGGTAGACTGGTAGCTCCAACTGAAACAGAGTCTGATTTTGTGGGGCAGACCAGGGTTCATTAAAATCGACTCGATTGTAGAGCGGTGCGTTGTCTACGAAAGGCAGAATATAGGTCTGCCAGCTGTGGTAGGGAGTACCATCGGTGCGGGCTGTTCCTCCAGGTGGAAATACACTGTGAGTATCGTGGTAATTGTGGATGCCAATTGCGATCATCTTCAGGTTATTTTTTGAGTGTGATCGGCGGGCGGCGTCACGTGCCGACAGGATGGCCGGCAGCAGTAATGCCATCAGGACGAGCACAACCAGAATTCCACCTCCCCCCAGCACGGCGATGATAAACAGCATTGATTTATTATTTTTTGTTGCTGGCTCGCGGGAGGAGGAAACCGTTTCAAAATCCTCGTCCGGTAACAGGCCGGGGATCTGGTGTGCTTCGATGAACGAGCCGTCTTCACCCTTGCGGATGAGGTCTGTGTCCTTGATGCGTCCCTCAGTAGCCAGTTCCTTGAGACGCTGCTGAGTTAAAGGGCCAGCGGTTTCAGAGCCACGCTTTACGTACCAGTTTGCCATGTGCTGAATTCCTTATGGAAATGGTATTGATATTCGTCCAGCATACCCGGCAGCTGGCTTGGGGTACAGAGGAGACTTTGTTTGCTGTTTTAGCTTGGGGACAGATGATTAGAAATCGCCAGTCGAATCGGCACTGGATGGAGTGCTCAGTGCTTTGAGAATAGCAGGATCGATGTCTTTGGAAATTAAGCGTACGGATCCATCACACATCAGGGCCTGATTTCCATCGGCGAATGAGGAAACTTTATCCGGTCCGATAATCTTCTGCGGATCTTCCAGGGAAGTCGGGTCTCCCCAGGCCTGAAAGTCATTACCTCGTTCCACGGCCAGAATGGTATTTTGCGGTCCGTCTGAGATACTTTCATAGGTTCTGGGAATGTCGTCTCTGAGCAGAAGTCGATTGCCTACATAATGCGATAATGCCAGACCATCTGGTGTGACTTTTTCTGTGATCAGCGGATTTAGATAAACCGGAACCTGTTGCTGAAAGCGATTGTAGTTAACGGGATGTGTCCAACGCAGCTTCAGTTTAATTTTTGAGTACAACTCAGATTCACCCAGAAAGGGGAGAATTGCAGTCTGCCAGCCATGATTAGGATGGACCGATTCTTTGAACATGGCGTGTGGCGGGTACCGGTATCGATCTTTGTAGTAATCGATGACTGCACGGTTGATTTGTCTCAGATTTTTCTTGGAATCAGACCGGTTGGTGGCGACCACCATTCTGTCCAGGAAGAAGGTGGGGGCTTCCGGTTGAGTACGTGTGGAGACCACGTTAGCGGGGGGGACTTTGTGGGTGTCATCCTGCTGAGTTGATCCATTTTGTTTCATCAACGGCAAATCCAGTATATTCTGGAACAGAAACAACAACAGCAAGATGGAAAACAGACATCCGCCCAGTATGGTCATCAGGCTCCGGGACGAGGGGGTAAACTGATTTGTCGATTCGACAGTTCCTGAATTGGGATTGGGCTGTGAATTCATAATGGAATATCTCACTCTGCATTTTAAATGCTGGTCATACAATAGATTTAAAGCTCACAGAGAGCTGATCTGAAACGTAGTTAAAAGGCAGGCTTCAACGTTGCATAGGCTCAGTAGAAACTAAAACAGGTTTACGAGAGCCTGGATCAGGGGAATCAGCAGCAGGCTGCCCATAAAGATCGAACCACAGATAATGACGATCCATTCTTTCTGCTCGATCGTCAGTAGCGGGCTGGATTCGAGGTCCAGATCGTGTACCCGCTCTCTTGATTTCCTGCCTCGGGGACGAGACGGAACACTGGACTTCTTGAGGGTTGGTAACAGTCCGGGGATCTCGCGTGCCTGGATTCCCGTGCCTGACATTCCCTCGCGAATCTGGTCCCGGGGAGAGATTTTTCCCTGCGATGCGAGTTCTTTCAGCGCCTGCCGGGTCAAGGGACCTTCAGTTTCGGTTCCACAGGTCACATATAGACTTGCCATCCTGTTTTTCCTTGTGAGCGTCTTACTTTTTCAATTCTCTGAGTATACATGTGTCTGGGGGATGAGTACAGTCAGACATGAGAAGCTGATCACAACTGCCAGAGAACCTGTTCAGATTACATGAGGTTCACGGTGGGATCTGTTAGTATGATAATCATGTATCAAACCACTCCCGGAAAACTCCAGACAAGGAGAGAACTGAGTGTCTGCAGAACCTGCGATGCGTCCCTGGATCTTAGCCGAAACCAACTATGCGCATGTCAAAGAATGTTCCTATGAAGTAGCAGTGCTGCCGATGGGGGCTACTGAACCACATAATCTGCATCTGCCGTACGGGACTGATACGTTCGAAGCCAAAGCCATCGGCTCACGTGTCTGTGAAGCTGCCTGGCAGCGGGGAGCGAAGGTTGTGATGCTGCCCCCCATCCCTTACGGCACCGAGACGAACCAGAGTGCGTTTCCGTTATCCATGAATGTGAATCCTTCTACACTGGGGCAGATCATTTCTGATCTGGTCGATTCCCTGGCGAATCATGGTGTGGAGAAGCTGCTGATTTTGAACAGCCACGGGGGGAACGATTTCAAACCACTCTTGCGGGAACTGCACGGCACCACGCCGGTCCAGATCTTTCTGGCTGACTGGTTTCGCGGGACCACCGCTGATGTGAAGCCGCAGATCTTTGAGAATCCCGACGATCACGCCGGGGAGATGGAAACCTCGCTCGCTCTGGCATTTTTCCCTCATCTGGTTGTCCGGGATCCTGAGTCCGGAGCGCTGCTCGCAGACGAAGGGGCCACGAATCCGACCCGATTTACTGCCGTTAATTCAGGCTGGGTGAGCATTACGCGTCCCTGGCATCTGTTGACCACCAATACGGGATCCGGAAATCCACATCAGGCATCTGCTGAAAAAGGGGAAAAGCTGATGCAGATTCTGGTCGAGCGATTGTCTCAGTTTCTGGTCGAACTCTCCGAGGCGGAACTGGATGAGCAATTTCCGTTTTAGACGAAATACAGCTTCCCGTCTGTTCCAGTTGCTGAGATGGACGGTCTGTCTGCTCAGCTGCATGTCGATTGGCGATACAGTTATGCTTGCCGCAGAGGAACCAGCGGATCAAATACAGCTCAAAGATGTGACCGATGCTGTGCAGCTTTCATTTCAGCATCGCTCGCCGCTGACCGTTACCCGGCATCTGCACCTGATGATGGGATCCGGGGTTGGCTGGTTCGACTATGATAACGATGGCTTTCCCGACCTGTTCTGTGCCCAGGGAGAAGAATGGCAATCTGCACTGCGTAAGAAACAGGTTTCAGACCTGGACTGGTCACATCGCATGTTTCGGAATGTGGAAGGGCGTGAGTTTCAGGACATCACGCGGTCTTCGGGGCTGACCGGCTTCGGATACGGAATGGGTATGGCTGTCGGCGACTTTAATCACGACGGTTTTGAGGATCTGTATGTCAGTGTGTTTGGTCGCAATCAATTGTATGCCAACAATGGTGACGGAACCTTTGACGATATATCACAGGCGGCCCACGTTGATCATCCCGGTTACGGTGCCAGCTGTACCTGGGTAGATCTCAATGGCGACGGGCTACTGGACCTGTATGTTGCCAACTATCTGGAGATTGATCGGGAGCACTATCCTCTTTGCAGTCGCCGGGTTGATAACTCGCGGGTTTATTTCGTCTGTCATCCGCGCTATGTACCAGGCGAATATGATGTGGTCTATCGTAATCTGGGTAACGGTAAATTCCTGGATGTCTCCCAGCAGTCCGGTTTGCACAGTGAACCCGCCCGACAGGGACTGGGAGTCTTTGCTGCAGACTACGATCTGGATGGCGACCAGGATATTTACGTGGCCAATGACTCTGTGGCTAATCAGCTCTGGATCAATGATGGGCGAGGGAACTTCACCGATCAGGCATTGATCGCAGGGCTGGCCTTCAATCGGGAAGGGGACCGTGAAGCGGGCATGGGGCTGGCCGGTGCAGATTATAATGGGGATGGCACCCTGGATTTATTCGTAACTAACTACTTTGGAGAAACCAACACGCTTTATCGCAACGAAGGTGCCCTGTTTTTTCTGGATGTCACCGACGAGACCGGGCTGGCGGCGCCGAGTCGGGTTCGTCTGGGGTTTGGGACTTCGTTTGTCGATCTGGATAACGATGGCTGGGAAGATCTGTTTGTCGCCAACGGACATGTGCATGATCGGCTGGCCCAACTGGGCAAAAGTGAGCCGTTTGAACAGGAACCGCAGATATTCAGGAATGAATCCGGAACCCGCTTTCGTGAGATCTCAAACTCTGCAGGGCCTTTCTTTCAGACGAGGCGGGTCGGGCGGGGGAGTGCCACTGCTGATTTTAATCGGGATGGGCTGGCTGATCTGGCTGTCTCTCATTTAAATCAAAAGGTGGTCCTGCTGCAGAATCAAACCCGGACCGCAGGTCAGAGCATCGCCCTGAGACTGATCGGAACCGAGGCGAACCGCAGCGCGATCGGGGCTGTTGTGGAAATCACTGTCGGGCAGCGGAAGCTGATGCGGTTACGGAAGGGGAGCAGCAGCTATCTGTCGGCTGATGAGTCTCAAATACTGGTAGGATTGGGTGAGCATCGTGCGCCGGTCACGGTGAAAGTCATCTGGCCCGGAGGGAAATCGGAGATCTGGACTGGATTCAAGGCGGGGCAGCACTATACATTGATAGAAGGTAACAGCGACTCACAGAAATCGTCCCCCAGCCAGTCTAAAGAATGAACACGCCGTTTGAACCGGAGCAACCCTTTCGCACTTTGACTTCCCCCCAGAAAAAACTCTGGTCGAGCGGGGCCGTCGTGGCAATATTCGGCTGCGGGGTACTGGTGCTATTCCTCTGGTTGGGACGAAGTAAATCGACGTCATCTGCCCCAGAGCAAGACTCTCAATCGTCAGTACAACAGAAGTCAGATAAAGACCGGCAGAAAGAGTTAATCGCTTACCTGCAGGATCATCCGCAAGATGAGTTCGCCCATTATCAGCTCGGTGAACTGATTCGGCAGCGAGCCCCTTTTCAGGCTCTGGAAAATTTCTCGCATGTTACTTCCCGGCACCCGCACTACTTCGAGGCGGTGACAGCGATCGCGGACATCGCTTTGGAGCAGGATCTCCCGGACCGTGCGAAGCCGGCTTTGCAGATACTGGTACGGGAGAATCCAGAGCAGATTGAATACCAGAAGGCCCTGGCAAGTATTTATCAGCAGGAGGGGCGTTATCGACGTGCGTTCCGCTATGCCCGACGTTGCGTGGAACTGGAACCAGGTAATGCAGAGAATCAGCTCTTGCTGGCAGAGATTCTCAAAAAAGCAGGGCGGACCAGCGAAATGCTCGTGCCCCTCAAGGAAGCACTCTATCTCCAGCCCGATTCCTTTCCGGCTCATTTGAGTCTGGCTTACGCGTCTCTGTATACGGGAGACCTGGAAACCGCTAAACGGGAAGCCCGCTGGTGTCTGGAGCAGGAACCTGAATCAATCGCCGCCCTGCGCTATCTGGCGACCATCGACCGCAATCAGGGGCAGATCGCGTCCGCGTTCCAGCACATCGATCAGGCGCTGCAGATTGATCCGCAGGACTTTGACAGCCTGCTCATCAAGGCAGACTTGCTCCTTTACCAGCGTCAGGGAGAGGCAGCGTACTCATTGCTCAAACCGCTCTATGAGAATCACCAAAACAACCGCCATTATGTATCGGCACTGGCCCGGGCAGCCGGTCTGACGGGGAAACGTGAAGAGGCCCTGGAACTTCAGAAACGGAATCAGGAATTGATCAAGGAAGACGATCTCCGCCCCTCATCGCTACAGAGCGACACCGTGGAAAAGAAGCAGTCTCAACATAACTGACGCTCTCAGCCTGTGTTGACCTGAATCCGTCGCGGCTCTGCTTTGGGGGCTTTCGGCAGAAAAATACGCAGGACCCCGTTGGTCAGCTTGGCTTCAATCTCACTGTGCACGATCTCTCCGCTGAGAATAAAAGAGCGGAGATAATTTCCGACTTCGTATTCTTTATGAATCGGACGTGCGCCTTCGGGGATCTGTGGTTCGACCTTTCCGAGCAGTGTCAGTTTGTTGTCTTGTACCTGCAGTTCCAGTGATCCGACGGAGACGCCTGGCAGATCCGCGTAGAGCACCAGACCTTCATCGGTTTCGTAAATATCAATCGGCGGAGTAAATACAAACTGCTCCGGATGCGACAGAGAACGCGGTTCTTCATGTTCGTGTGGTTGACTCATCTAAGCCTCCTATTCTCCTGAGCTGACCGGAATTTGACGAGGACTTTCCTCTTCCAGCTTGGGAAGATGGATCTTCAGCACACCGTCATTGAACTCAGCAGAGAGATGTTCGTCCGATATCCGATCCGGAATACTGATCGAGCGTTGCCACTCACCGAAGGTCCGTTCTCGACGTCGAAAACGCTCTTCCGGAATGGCTTCGTTCTCAGAGACGGGGGAATTGCGATGCCCTTTGAGCGTCAGTATGCTGTTGGCAATCGTCAACTCCAGATCTTCAACCTGCATGCCCGGAAGCTCTGCAGTGATCAGAAACTCGTGCTCCAGTTCAAATATATTCACAGCCGGATACTGGCGGGGCATACGAATCCCCTGGACTGAGAATTCGACTCCCTGAATCAGTCGATCAACTTCACGTTCCAGGTCCCGCAACGGGTTCCAGGATTGATCCCAGCGAAAAATCGGCATGGTATGATCCTCACTCTAAGTTTAGATACGTAACTCGACTCCTTAAGAAAGCAAAGAGCATACCATTCTTTCAGGGAGATACTGATTTCGCGGGACGTGTTGTAAGTGTCTATTTTTTAGTGGGATAGGTGTTTTGGTTGAGGTCGGGTGGATGAAGGGATCCGTACCAGATGTCATTCTGGCATGAAGAAACGGCGTGGATGACCACTAGATGCCATGCCAAATTGACAGTGATAGGCAATGATCAGATAGAAACCTGTCCTCTCATCCCCATTGAATGGGCCGGATCAGCCCAGCCGCCAGCAGCAGACCAAACAGGATTCCGACCAGAAAGATCACGCGCAGCACCCAGACCGCACGGGCAGGTCCAAACCAGCGGGTCAGCTTCTGTCCTTTGCGTGTTTCCGCCAGGAACCACTTTTCTTTGATCAGCCCCCACAGCGAGAAAGCCGCGACAAACAGACCTATCACAACATTTTCGGGAATTTCAAAAGGCATCAACTTTGGTCTTCATCCGGATCCATACGCTGGGACGTGTCCAGCCGGGGAAAGAGAAACCAGAACAACAGCGTTGCCAACAGGGCGATTGCGGCACTGCTGAGCCAGATTCCCGGCCAGTCGCGGAGCAGATCAATCGACTGACCCTCCAGGTTCTTCTGAGTGAATGCCTGGATGCCTGTTTGCGATTCGATATTCCACGCCGCCCGTACCAGCGTCTCTTTTTCGGGCGATGTGAAATAGTCACCGATCGAACCACTGATGAACCCGCCGGCAAACATCCCCAGTCCAAAGACAAACGTTCCGAAAAACGTCTGCATACTCCCGCGTGCATCCAGCGGACAGACCTTATCGACATAGATGTAAGCAGCCGCCAGGAAGCAGCCAAAACAGAGACCATGCATCGCCTGGCCCAGACTGGTCAACGCCATTGCCAGCGGAAACGCATCGCTCAGTGTGGAAGCGTAAGCAAAGATCAGACTGCGAACCAGGTAGGAGAGCAGACCGACCAGCATGACCAGTTTGAACCCGAATTTCTTGAGGGCGAAACCCAGACCCGCCATCACGAGCACTTCAAACACCTGCCCAATCGAACTGATTCGCTGCTCCCAGGCCCCTGTGACGTCTCCCATGACGAGGACGTTTTTCAGAAACGGGCTGTTCCACTGGAAATAGAACTTATGCACGATCGAAATAATAAAGGCGACCAGCACCAGCACCAGGAAGTGCCGGTATTTCAGCATCTTCAGCACCTTACCGGGGGCCAGGTCCTTCTTATCTTTACTCACAGGAGGCGTATGCGGGAGCGATAAACAGTAGGCAGCCATCAGCAGACCAGCCACCCCCGCCATCGCCAGCACAATACCGCGACCCGTATTCAACGCGTCACCTGAAAGTCCGCGTAAAAAGAGTCCCTCTGCCAGCCAGGCGGGGACCACAAATCCGATGGTTCCCCACAGACGGATCAGGGGAAATTCGCGGTCACTGTCTTTCAGATGCTGAAATGAGAGTGAATTCGTGAGCATCATGGTGGGGACATACAGAATCGAATAGAGTACACCCAGAATCACGACCGGCCAGTAACTCTGTTGGAGAAACAAAGCCAGCATGATCACGCCACCCGATAAATGGCAGAACGCGAGCACGCGCTCTGTCGCGTAATGGCGGTCGACGATCTGACCGAACACAAACGGGGCGAGCAGGGGGCCTACGGCAAGTGCCGCCCCGAATACGCCGATCTGAAATGCGGAGAAGCCCAGGGCATCAATCAGGTAGAGCGTGATGATGGGCAGATAACAGCCCTGCACAAAGTATTGCAGGAACATCATCACAATCAGTCGCATTTTTAGTGCGAAATCAGTCTTTTCCAGTGAAAGCGTCTCTGTCTCTGAATCTGTCATCAGTAAGCGGCTCCCGGTTGTGAAATCTCATGAGTGATTACCGTCAATACGGTTGGGGTTATTTTTCAATCACCCAGATATTCCGGAACCGGACCGGATTCGAATGGTTCTGCAGGAACAGAGGACCTGCGATGGATTCATCCTTGTTGGTCCCTCCGGGAGTCGGTTCATCAATCTCGCGATCATCGTGCACGGTGACGCCGTTGTGTTTCACGGTGATGCGGGCTTTCGCTGTTTTGTTTCCTTTATCATCATATTTCGCAGAGGTGAAATCGATATCGTAGGTCTGCCAGGCCAGGGGGGGGAAGCACATATTTACGCTGGGAGCACCGACTTTATAAATCCCACCACACTCGTTGTCTTTCCCTTCCAGACCGAAGGAGTCCAGGATCTGAACTTCATAACGCCCGAGCACGTAACAGCCACTGTTGCTGCGTCCCTGGCCACGAGCCTGCGGCATGAAGGGGAGCTGGAATTCCAGATGCAGGTGACCATCTTTGAATTTCTTTTTACTCGTGACACCTTCCATCAGCAGACCATCTTCGGTCACGCGACCGTTTTCAAAGTTCTTCACAGTATTTTCAGGCTGTTTCGCATCGAACAGGATGGTGGCTCCTTCAGGAGCCGGTTTACCCAGGGTCGGGCTTTTACGCTGGACTTTGTCAAGCACGCCGACTTCGATTCCTTCCGCATCATAGATGTTGAACTTCCCGTCCTCCAGGTCGGCGCGTCCATCTTCCGATTTGAATCTGATGAGATTGCCAATTTTGAAGCCCTGTACGCTAACTTTATCATTCTGGTTCCAGCCATCGCCGGGGAGCCCACCGGGATAGCCGACGGCCTCAAACTGACCGTCACCCAGGGCAATCACCTGTATCCCATACTTGAGAGTTTCATCACCACCACCCAGGATCCCCGAGTATTCGCCCTGGATCTGAAAGTCGGGACCCGCTTTTTCTACGCTGTTGGCGGCCCACTTCGGGTCTTTCGAGTCAGCCAGTCCCAGTTGGGCCAGAATTAAAAAAGCACAGCAGCCAGTGAGGGCGCGAATCATAAACTGCTTCATTGTGATACTCCCGGAGTGTTCTTGAGTCGGTCGATTGATTGTATGGACTGGGACGGATCTTCCCAGATCAGTTGATCAGCGAAGAGGCTTCCATTGTGCGAAGGCGGCATCAGAGATGCAAGTTCAGGTAGTCCGAATCCATTCGCTCGATGCGTTTGTGCAGTAAAATTAACTAAAACTTGTGATGGTAGGGTGTTAAAAAATCTTGTATGATGTAACACTGAGGCGTAATAGAAGATAAAGAACAAGGTGCGGGCCTTTCGTACCGATATCCCTAATGCGGGAGTCGGGGAGGTGTCGTTCTACTCAAGAATTGATTTTGAGCATTGAGGAACTGCGGAAGAGATTTATGACATCTGACAGAAACAAAAAAATCGCTGCTGACTGCTGGAGACGTGGAAACGAGGCCCTGTCCAAAGAGAACTGGGATTACTCGATTGAGATGTTCACGACCGCCGTCAAACTGGAGCCCGCAGCGCTGCTCTACCGCCAGACCAAACGGGGCGCAGAACGAAAGAAGTACGGCGATAATCAGAGCGGTTCCAAGATGGGCGTCTTGAAGCTCGCCAGTATCAAAACCAAAATCAAGAATGCCCGGAGGAAGAAGGACTGGGCTGGCGTGGATCAGCTCGCCGAAGAAGGGCTCTCTCTGAATCCCTGGGACGCCGTCCTGAATGCGGAAATGGCCACCGCCTGCCAGAACCTCGGTTATGATGATGCTGCGATTTTTGGCTTCAAGGTGGCGATCGAAAACGATAAAACCAACAAGGCGTATTTCCGCGAACTGGGAGACCTGCTCGAGGAAAAGGGAGAGTACAAACAGGCCCGCGAGTGCTGGGAAATGGTGCTCAAGCTGGATAACATGGACGGCGATGCCCGTTCCAAGGTGACCGCCCTGATGGCGACCGAAACCCGCGTGCGTGGCGGATACGATGGAGCCGACAAGTCTTCGTCTGTCAAACGTCAGTCTGCCTACGACGAAGGGCGTGCTTCCCGCGAACAGCGCCACCAGGCCCAGCGGGGTAATACCGCTGATGGTCCCGGCCAGTCTGTCGAAGCGGATCTGCAGCGCGCCATTCGCAAAGAGCCTGAAAACAAAGACCATTACCTCAAACTGGGTGATTATTACAAACGCGAAGGCAAGCTGGCAGAGTCCCGGGAAAGCTATGTGAAGGCATACGAACTCTCCGGCAAAGATGCGAACATCGGCGAGCAGGTCGAAGACATCGACATCGAGATGCTCAAAGAAAAACTCACCGTCGCCCGGGATCTCTTCAACCAGGATCGGGAAAACCCCGAAGCGAAAAAAGAGGTCACCCTGCTCAGCAAAGCGCTGATCAAGAAAGAGATCGAAGTTCTCACCAAACGTGTGGAACGCTATCCCGCCGACATGCGGTACAAGTACGAACTCGCGCAACGCTTCATCCGCCTCAAAAAATGGTCCTCCGCAATTCCCCTGCTGCAGCAGTCCGTCAAAGACACCCGCATCAGTTCCGATGCCCTGGTCTCTCTCGGCAAGTGCTTCTTTGCAGACGGGAAAAAGGAACTCGCCAAGCGGCAGTTCGAAAAGGCCCTTCCCAAGCTGTCGCCGGATGAAAAGGAAGACACCTTCAAGGAAGCCCACTACCTTTTGGGACGCCTCTATGAGGATGCAGATCAGAAATCCCAGGCGGCCGATCACTACAGCGAAATTCTGGCCGTCGATTACGACTACCGGGACACTCGCCAGCGTCTGGAAGACATGGAAGGCGGAGTAGAGGCCTGATTTCTCCGCTCTCAGCAGGGGAAAATAGCCGGTTTCTCTCCAGAATTCCTGAAAAAACCTCATATTTGCGTCTCGGGATGGTTGGAATAACCGTCGACAGATTGTTACACTTCTCAATCTGCCTGAGATATCTTGTGGCGACCGTCTTGAAATGCGGTTGCTGGTATGAACAGTAAATAGTTACTCAGAAAATACTTAAGTCGAAAAATGCCAAACACGAAAAGTGCCAAAAGAGCGTTGCGGAAAAGTGAAGTTCGTCGTGTCCGTAACCGTGCGACCCGTTCTGAATTACGATCTGCCATCAAAAATGCCCGTGCTGCGATCACCGGTGACGATGCACAGGCTGCCACCAAAGCATTACAGCTGGCCAGCAAACAGATCGATCAGGCTGCTGCCAAAGGCATCATCCACAAAAACGCCGCTGCCCGGACCAAATCACGTCTGGCAAAGAGCGCCAATCAGAAAACAGCTGAGTAGTCTCGCTCAACCAGCTGATCTGAAACCGAATAAACCAGCCCCGCACAGGTCCTCTGCGCGGGGTTTTGTTTTTGGAACCGCCTCCACACCTCACCAGTGCATCACAAAACCTCCGTCCACGTTGATGGTCTGACCCGTCACCTGCGCGGCGCGAGCCGAACTGAGAAACACAATCATATCCGCAATGTCCCGAGTCGTCTGCCACCGCTGCAGGGGAACCAGCTGACGGATTTTATCCCCCGCCCAGTCCTCGTAGCTCCGTTTCTGATCCTCTGGTTGACGATCATTCCACGCCTGCCACACCGATTGATTCAACGGCGTCTGTACCATCCCCGGACAGACGGAATTCACGCGAATTCCCCCCGCAGCAAGGTCTTTGGCCAGGCACTGGGCGAAGTTGATATTCGCCGCTTTCGACGCACTGTAAGGCGGGTCGGTCTGTGAGCCGATCTGCCCGGCAATCGAACTCACAAACACCATGCTCCCCACGTCCGACTCCTGCATCACAGGCGTCACCGCATGCGCCACATTCACCATGCCCTGCATGTTGACTTCAAACACGCGCGGCCAGTCAGCCGGTGTGAGATTCGTAAACGGGAACCCGAATTTACCCGACCCGATCGCAGCCGCATGCACCAGGTGTGCGAACGACTTCACCTCCGCCACCGTCTGTCGGGTCACATCCTGTAACGCTTCAAAATCGGTGATATCGACTTGAAATCCATGCACTGGCTGCCCGGTTTCTGAAGCGAGCTGTTCCGCCACCGCCGTTACCTGGTCTGACTGATCCCAGAGGACGGGCAGGGCACCTTCCTCGGCAAAGGTCCGTGCGGTCGCCAGTCCAATTCCGCTGGCACCTCCGGTGATGATAATGGGGACGTTCTGTAATTTGAGATCCATAAGCTGCCGATCCTGCAGAGAGGTGAGGTGAGTCCAGTAACTGTTCCGCCCATTCTGATCGATGCCTTTTCTCCCTGCAAGCGGACTGTTATCTTGAAAGAAACGAAACACGACACCCGGAACCGCAGCTGCAAAGGAACCTCTATGAAACTGGGGATGATCAACTCCGCCTGGGCTCAGGCCGGTCGTGATACCGCCTGGGGATTGCACAAAACGAAAGAGATCGGCTTTGACAGCGTGGATATCTTCATCGATCCGCAGGATGTCGACATCCGCGAGCGGAGACTGGTCAAGGATACCTGTGACCAGCTCGACCTGCCCATCATGTCCGTCTGTTGCGTCGCGGTCGGCCTGATCGATTTCAATCCCAGTGTGCAGCGGTTCCATCTCCAGCGCGTCAGGGATTACCTCGATCTCTGTTACGAGTACGAGGCCCGTAACCTGTTGCTGGTCCTCGGGGAATACATCTGGAACCGCGAAGTCATTCCCCCCGCAGAACAGTGGCAGACCGCGGTGGAGAATTGTCGCAGGCTCGCCGAATACGCGGCCAATCTGGGGCTGGAAATCGCCTTGGAACTCGAACCGTTCCCCCTCTCGCTGCTCAACGACGTCGATTCCATGGTCCGCTTCGTCGATGAAGTCGATCATCCCGCGCTCAAGGCCAATATCGATGTCTCGCACCTCCTGCTCGCCGGCGTCGAACCACCCGAACTGCAGAAGCTGCAGGGCAAGGCCATTCATGTCCACATTTCGGACTGCGACGGTAAAGTACACGGCGATCTGCCTCCCGGACGCGGCGTTGTTCACTTCGAACCCTACCTGGCTGAGATTAAAAAATTGAACATCGACGGGGCCATTTCACTCGAGCTCGAGTACTCCCCCGAACCCGACAAAATTGAGGAATGGGTCCGCGAAGCATACGAATCCACTGATTCCCTCATGAAACAGGCCGGTTTGCGTGGTTGAAATCGACTTAAACCGGCGGAAATTGCCGTGAAACGAGAGAGTTTTTTGATTTCCATGAATCCCCCTGTCTGTTGCTTGAAGTTTTGACGGCGTTTCCCTAATTTCGCTGCTGGAGACGCCCACTGGCTGGCGTTAATTTCGGAACTTTTTACAAATATTGAGAATTCAAACAATGGCCGATCTGATTGCCCCTCACGGAGGGTTGACTGAACCCGTTTGCTGTACAGTGCCCGCAGGGGAAATTGACAGCTTCAAAGCCGAAGCAGCCAGCCTGCCCCAGGTTCCTGTTTCTGCCGCCGACTTGTCTACCGTATACCGCCTCGGCGACGGGACTCTGAGCCCGCTGACCGGACCGATGAACGGGGACGTCTACAACCGCGTGCTGGACGAAGCCTGCATCGAAGTCAACGGTAAGAAATACGCCTGGACCATCCCGCTCGCACTGCCCGTCACTTCCGAACTGGCCGGCACTCTCTCCAGCGGACAGAAAGTCGCTCTGACCTGCCCGGAAGGCGAAATCGTCGCGATCCTGGAAATCGGCGACGTCTTCGAATGGGACAAACCCAAATACATCCAGAGCGTCTACCAGACCGAACGCACCGACCACCCCGGTGCGGCCATGGTCCTCGAAGGTGACGCTGATAAGACTCACCTGATCGGTGGTGAAATCCGCGTTCTGCCTCAGCCCAAGAACAGCGAATTCGGCAAATACGTTCTGACTCCTCGCGAAGTCCGTGCCCTGATCGCAGAAAAAGGCTGGGATGCCGTGGTTGCCTTCCAGACCCGTAACCCACTGCACCGGGCTCACGAATACGCCCTGGTCTACGGTCTCGAAAAACTCCTGAAAGACGGCAAGAACGCCGGCGCTGTCCTCAACCCGCTGATCGGGGAAACCAAGAGCGACGACGTGAGTGCAGAAATCCGCATGCAGACCTACGAAAAGCTGATCGAAAACCGCGAACTGGGCGATGGCGACAGCGATCCCGAACTCTGGGGGGCCCGCGACGACAATCCTCCCGATCGCGTTCTGCTGCTCGGCCTGGACATCAAAATGTTTTACGGCGGACCCAAAGAAGCCGTCATGCACGCCATCTACCGCCAGAACATGGGTTACACGAACATCGTCATCGGTCGTAAACATGCCGACGCTCCTTACGCAGACGGCACCGCGATCTGGGGTGACTTCGACGCCCAGGAAATCTTCAACAACCTGAATGGCGAACTGCTGATTCAGCCCGTCAACGTTGGCTTCGCTGCCTACTACGAATCGATGGGCCGCGTCGACCTGATGGAAAACCATTCGGAAGAAAAGCCGGTCTTCATCTCCGGAAAAGAAGTCCGTGCCACCCTCCAGAAGGGCGAAATGGTTGATCCCCGGATCATGCGGGAAAGTACTTCTCAGATTCTCGCTGAGGCCATGAAGGTCTCCTGAGTGATCCCGGTTTAACCGAGAACCAGCTACCGGCAGACAGGCCTCGACCTGTCTGCCTTTTTTCATGCGCACAACACGCTGCGCTCGTCTCACTCCTGGTTGTTCCTTCATAAACAGATCTCACTTTCCTGTACGCACCACTGCGCAGATCCTGAGTGGGACTGCTCAAATTGAACTTGAACCGCCCCCGCCGATCCGTATCCTGTTTCGAACGTGGCTCGCGCGCGAGGCAGGTCATCGTGCACCGGAACAGGACGCACCACTGACTCAGATTCACCTGAATCACGGACGTTTTTCACCGGCCTTTCAGTAGAACAGTTTGAACTGGTTCGCAAAGTTCTCCCCCCGATGTTCAGGGCAGACCAGGACAGATTCCGGTCAGACAAGGACAAAATCCGGGACACACCAGGACAAAATCCGGCCACATCGGGACAAAATTCTGTCTTGACCCCCAGCTGCCCTTCAACAAAATCAGAACAACACGAGCCATCTGTTCGGTCTCCCTGCATGCCACCTTGTCTGAAGAAACCAGTAAACCAGAGTAATACATCGAACCCAAATCCTCCTGAGCGGCAAGGCGCTAGCCGCCGGTAATCAGTGAGATCATCAATCCACATACCGATGACAAACGCTATTCCGCTCAACTCAAATCAGACGCAGGGCCTTAGCCCAGTCTGAAACAAACAATCCACAACCAGCCTGCCAACCGGATTTCGTAAGAAACCGGCTGCCACAGTTGGCTTGCCCAACTGTGCCGTGTTCTGAAAAAATCCCCCACAACCGGGTAAGCCCGAATAAAATTCGGGCCGAGCGCAGCGAACAGGAAACCGTCAGAGCAACAGATCAATTCAGAACCAGGGAACCAACCGTGAAAACCAGGGTGCGGACCCAAGTGTCCGCCCGCCGGGTGACATTGAATCCCGCACCGCCTCCACCGGAACCACAACCAAACCCATCATTTTAAGGAATGCCCCTCACACCCCTAGCTGAAAATCGTTAAGCTGAATCAATAATCAGCATCGGGCACAGAATCCAGGACCAGCAATTGCGATCACATTCAACGTGGAAAGTACAACATGCGTTTGACATTATTTCTGTCAGCAGAATTTTGTGATGAATCAGAATCACACATCACACTTCAGCCAGAGATGAACCAACTGGAAGTGACCCGGGAACGACTGGCCGATTATCTAGAGAGTGAGATTGCCGACCAGGGAGTCACCGGAGGAGTGATCCGAGTCTGGGTTGAGGAGGATAGAGGCGGTCTGGCAGTCACATATACGGTTCCTGAAGAAACCAGCGAGGAACTGGTCGAAGACATAAAAGAATTTACCCTGGCTCAGTTTGAAGATGGTGCGGGCGAGGGCGGTTTTGAAATTGAGTTCGCGGGACAACAGATCTTGGTCACAGCCGATCTGGACACCATCGTTCAATATGAATTGCTTGATGACAGAAAAAAAGTCCGCCGTCCGTCACGAATCGCAATCGCAGCCCGTGAGGGAGAACTGGCCACTCTCAGCGAGTTGCTCAAATCGGGAGCCGACGAGATCAATTCGTTGCACCAGGGGTTCTCGGCACTGCATCTGGCAATTATCTACGGTCAGTTCGAAGCCATCAGCCTTTTAATTTCTTACGGCGCAGATCTGAGTCAGACTGATATCGATGATACGCCCCCCCCTGGAGTTGTGCGCGTTATCAAATGGATTAGATGACGACCAGAGTTATGAAATCGCGAAGCTGCTTCTCCAGAAAGGGGCAGATCCCCGGCATGTCTGCAATGATGGAGAAACGGCCGAAACTTACGCCATCTGCAGGCACAAAACCAAAACCGCCGAACTGCTTGCACAGCAGAATGAAAACCGTATCTAATGTTTCACGACAACAGCAGGCAAAACCAAATCAGCCGCAGGGGCTTAGCCCCGGTTGAAACAATCAATCCAGAACCAGCCTGCCAACCTCTGAAAACCGGGGTGCGGCCCCACGTATCCGCCCGCCAGATCCTTCATTCCCGATTATGTCTTCCATCACGAGCACGTTTCCGCTAAAATCACCCCTGCAAGCAGGCCTGCGTGTCTGCCAGGTGCCATTTGATCCCCTCCTGCTCTCATTGGCACCTGACTGAAAATCCCGCTGACGTCGGTTGCTACAACCGATAGGCCCAAATGCATTTCGGGCCGGGCGCAGCGAGCAGGAATCATCCCAGATCGAACTATTGTGTGCGGGCTCCCATGTCCCCGCCTGGTGATACTGATTCTGAATCAGCCCCCCCAATGTTCTCTGTCAGGGCTGCTGCTGATCCCGTCAACCCGACGGTCGATGTTAAGCAAAAGTAACGCACGCCCGTAGCTGAAAATCGCGAAGTGGAACGGATCTGAACCTCACAAAGAGAACCAAAGAATCCGGATCCCGCTCCCTTCAACTCGACAAAACAGAAATTCATCAATCTCAACATTTGAAATCCATGTTCAGGAAAGGAATTGGTATGGAAGAATTAATTTCGTTCGTCGAAAGTAAGGGCGGACGCATTATGCAAAACGAACAGGGCGAAAATGACTGGGTAGATCTGACGGACCAAAAGGTAGATGACCAGGATCTGGACATCTTTATGCAATCAGGTGCCTCTCAAATTACGTATTTATTTCTCAGCGGCACGCAAGTGACAGATGAAGGGCTTGCAAAATTAACGTACCTGCGGCGACTGGAGGACCTTGACTTGGGGTGCACAAAAATTGCCGGGATCGGATTCGCCAATGTCAAGTTCTCATCACTCAAGAAACTCTCATTATATGAATGTGATATGCTGACAGTGGATGGTTTCAAAGAGATCGTCAACTGCCAAAAACTTGAAAAACTGGATTTGATTGAAAGCAACATCGACGATCAATTTCTGCAGGAAATAGCCAAACTCCCCAGGCTAAAAACTCTGTGGGCTGATTACACCAGACTGACAAACGCAGGTCTGCCATATTTGAACGGCATGACTCAGTTGAAATCGCTCAGTACCAGGGGCACTACAATCACACGCGAGGGCATGCTGCAACTCTGGAAACATCTCCCCGATCTCAACAAGGGATTGACGATGTGATGATTGATTGGATGCTTCCAAAACGTGATTTGCAATCGACCCCGTATCCTCCTGAGCGGCAAGGCGCTAGTAACTCCGATTACAAATAGTTTCCCACCAGAGCAAATTGTTGCCATTGCTTCCTGGTTTTCCTGAGTTCTCTCCAGGTGCGGGGGCGTTCGATCTGCTGTTGTTTCTGTGTGCGGTGG
>NZ_JAVJSQ010000013.1 GCF_040219335.1 Gimesia sp.
AAATCGGAATATTCGGAACAGGCCGTACAGACGGACCTGGGTACCTACGTGTGCTTTACGGTCCGGGGGGACGAGCCCTCAGCGGAAGGATCAATCACAGTTGCCGATCCCAGGCCTACCGCGAAGCGGTTTAGTTCAATACATAGGGGATAGATTACCTATTGTACGATGGTAGTCGATCTCCAAAACAAATTCGTCGTCAGTAAAAGCGCCCCGCATGGCACAGGAATGCGGGGCGTTCTGTTTTTACACATCCCCAATAGAAAGGAGCCTTGCTTGGAATACATGGTTTTAACGTTCGTCTCTGTCGCCCTGTTGCTGACTGTCGTCTCATTCATCAAGGAACGGCGGTTGCGGCTGGCGCTGCAGGGAATTCTCAGACACCTGATTCAACGCTGGAGGGCACATGGAAAAACCGACTCTACCCATCACACTAACATTGATCCTGCTGACCGGAGCCGGCTGTAGTTCCGACGAAAACAGCCGTGTGGCCGAACTGGCCACACGGCAGCTGGAGCGCCAGGCTGAGCAGAACCAACGGATGACGGAACTCCAGCAGGAAGTTGCCTCCGGTTCACGGGAACTGGTGGAAGCAGACGCCAGATCCCGGCAGGAGATGGTCTCGCTGCAGCGCGAGATTCAGACCGAGCGAAACGAGATCGGATACCAGCGGGACCAGCTGGAGGCAGAACGCCGTGAAATTGCTGACAGCAGAAATCGTGACCCGATCATTGCGGCGGCGATCTCCAGGGTGACCATGGTGGTCATTAGCCTGCTGCCCCTGTTGATCTGCTGGTTGCTGCTCAGGCAGAAAATCGAACCCGCTAACGATCAGCAAATGACAGAGCTGCTGCTAGATGACCTGGTCTCAGCAGAACCGTGGCTGATGCCACCTGCAAATACAAATCCGGACAAACCACGGCTGACGGATTTCCCGCAGCCCCCCGATCCTGAAAATCCCACAGAAAGGAGCACATGAAATGTCACATATTGTCACCATCCAAACGGAAGTCCGCGACGCGGAAGCACTGGGCCTAGCCTGCCGTCGACTCGAGCTGGGAGAACCCATTCAAGAGACTGTCCCGCTGTTTAGCGGGGAAGCCACTGGCTACGCGGTCCGTCTCCCTGACTGGCGGTATCCTGTCGTCTTTGACGTCGAACAGGGCCGGGTCCGCTACGACAACTTTGAAGGCCGCTGGGGTGAGCCGTCTCACCTCAATCGGCTGCTTCAATCCTACGGCGTGGAAAAATGCCGCTTGGAAGCGCGCCGCAAGGGACATTCCGTCCTAGAAAACCAGCTCAGCGACGGTTCCATCAAACTCACCATTCAGATCGGAGAGGGCCAGTGAAAACCATTGAAATCATCATTTCTACCGACGGTCAGTCCCGGATCGAAACCCGCGGCTTCACCGGTTCCCGCTGCCGGGACGCCAGCCGGATTCTGGAATCAGCCCTGGGAAAAGTCTCCTCAGAGCAATTAACCGCCGAATACCACCAGAGCGTCCAACATCACCCCAACCAACTCAAACAGGAGAATTAGCTTTCAATTCACAACACATACAGGAATTACCTGAACGAATTGACGAAGCCCCCTCACGGGTGCGTGTGCTGGTGGTCGTCGAAGGGACACACGACATCAAGTTTCTGAGACGCATCTCAGCGCTCCTCCATTCAGCGCATCCTGCACTGCCTGATCTTGCCGCAATGGAACGTAATAGAGAACTTATCTTCCTGCCGATCAGTGGACATCCTCAAGCTTGGATTAGACGACTGTCGCCACTCAATCTGCCAGAGTTTCATTTGTACGATCGCGAGCAGTCACCGGTTACGGAACAACGTCTGGAGACCGTCGACAGGATCAACCAACGCTCTCGTTGCCGCGGCATGTTGACGCAGAAACGGAGTCTGGAGAACTATCTGCATCCCCACTCGATTCAGGTTATCACTAATATTCCACTGGAATTCGATGACCATGCTTGTGTGGCAACTCTGGCAGCACAACAAGTCTTTGAGAGCAGTCATGGAAAACCCACCTGGCAACGGCTCACTCGTCGTGCTCAGGTGCGACTAACGAATCGGGCCAAGCGCTGGCTCAATACCAGTGCGGTCGAACAAATGACGGTCCCCCTGCTGCAGGAACGCGATCCGGACGGGGAAATCATCTCCTGGCTGGAGACGATCCGCCAACTGGCTGAGACCGCTTAAGCACACTTCACACACCTATTTCTTTCAACCTAAGAGGAACACTTATGTTACTAACCGAACGACTGGCGGAGAACGTACGCGCCTGTTTTACCGGCATCTGGATTCAGAGCCACGAACATGACGAGGCGTTGTTGGAAATCACCCGCCTTTGTCACAGCGAAGACTGGGGGCTGCTCTCCTGGGACATTGACCGGGGGCTGCAGGGAACAGAGGTCGTTGGAGACAGCGATAACTCCTACCCCGATCCCCTTACAGCTATCCACAGTCTCAACATCCAGGCCGATTCAGATCGGCCCACGCTGCTGGTCCTCAAGAATTTCCACCGGTTCATCAATTCCCCGGAAATCATCCAGGCCCTGACGCGACAGATCGGTCTGGGAAAGCAAACCCGAACCTTCGTGATCATTCTATCCAGTCTGGTCCAGATTCCCCCGGAACTGGAAAAACAGTTCGTCTGCCTGGAACACGATCTTCCCGATCGGAGCCAGTTGGAAGAGATCGCTCACAGCATTGCCACGGAACCCGGCGAATTGCCAGAGGGAATGGAACAGGAGCGTGTCCTGGACGCCGCCTGTGGACTGACTCGCTATGAAGCAGAGGGAGCCTTTAGTCTCTCCCTGGTACGTCATGGACGCATCGACGTCTCCGTCGTATTGGAACTGAAGGCACAGACACTGCTGAAAAGTGGTCTGTTAACGCTTCACAGCGGTTCTGAGTCATTTGAAGACCTGGGCGGCCTGGAATCACTCAAGGCCTTTTGCCGGCGTGCGCTGCGTCCCAGATCACAGGAATCAACCCATGTGCGTCCACGGGGCGTGCTGCTGTTGGGAGTTCCCGGGACCGGGAAAAGTGCCTTCGCCAAAGCACTGGGAAAAGAGACCGGAAGAGCCACACTGACACTCGACGTGGGAGCCCTGATGGGTTCTCTAGTCGGCCAGACAGAGGAGCGAACAAGAAGGGCGATCCGAATCGTTGATGCGATGCAACCCGCCGTCCTGTTCATCGACGAAATCGAAAAGGGTCTGAGCGGAGCAGCCTCATCCGGACAGTCTGACAGTGGTGTTTCCACACGCATGCTGGGGACACTTTTAAGCTGGCTGAACGACCATACTTCAGACGTATTTGTCGTTTGTACCGCCAACGACATCTCTAAACTGCCCCCGGAACTGATCCGTGCCGAACGCTTTGACGGTCTCTTCTTTCTGGATCTGCCCGGAGATTCACAGAAGCAGGCGATCTGGAACATCTACCGGGAACAGTATGGACTCACAGAGGAGCAGAAGTTGCCCGAAGACCGGCATTGGACCGGATCGGAAATCAGGGCTTGCTGTCGCCTGGCAGCCCTGCTGGATGTCCCGTTAACCCAGGCTGCTGAAAACGTGGTCCCCGTGGCCGTCACAGCCGCAGAATCAGTGGCTCGACTCAGACGCTGGGCCAGCAACCGCTGCCTGTCTGCAGAGCAGCCGGGCGTCTTTGTTCACGGAGAGCGGTCGGAAGGCCGAGAGCAGCGCAAACTCTCCCGTGATCCCCGCAGAAACTAAACCTGACTCTAATCAAGGAGAAACGATGACTATGGCTACGATAGAAGAAGTGGAAACCCACCACGATCCCATCGACCGACTTCGGGCGACCATGTGTGCCACGCGGGTCAGTTTTGAATGGTTTGGTACCAGGAAGTCACTCACACGCGACCAGAAGGCCCAGGCCGCTGAATCGTTTGGGGCGGAAGGGGCGTTCCTGAGTGCTGGTAAGAAGCTGCTGGATACGGGACATCCCCGTTTCCGGGCCGTGAGTGCCGTCCGCAACCAGGTACGCAAATACTGGACCTCGGTCAGTCTCCCTTTCCCGGAACCGGGAATCCGCTTATTGCGGCAGGATACACTAACCGCCTTCCAGGAGCAGATGCATCGATTTACGGATGAACTGGCTGAGACCGTCGCGGAACTGGATGAACAATATCTGTCCATGAAATCGGCGGCCCGGGAGCGTCTGGGCAGTCTGTTCAATGACGATGATTACCCCACAACGCTGGTCGGGCTATTCGAAGTGACCTGGGAATTCCCCAGTATCGAACCGCCGAACTATCTCAGACAGCTCAATCCCGAACTCTACGAACAAGAGTGCCAGCGCGTGCAGTCGCGGTTTGAAGAGGCAGTCCGACTGGCGGAGGACGCCTTTCTGGATGAGTTGTCGAAGCTGGTGTCACATCTCACAGATCGCTTGAGTGGGCAGGCCGACGGTCGTCCTAAGGTCTTCCGGGATTCGGCCATCGGGAACCTGCACGAGTTCTTTGGTCGCTTCCGGTCGCTGAATGTCCGCTCCAACGAACAGTTGGATGCGCTCGTCTCTCAGTGTCAAAACATTGTAGAAGGCATACAGCCCCAGGAACTGAGAAAACGGGACGCCCTCCGGCAGCAGGTTGCCTCCGATTTGTCTGGCGTTCAGGCTGTCTTGGATGGCCTGCTGGTTGATCGTCCGCGACGTCAGATCATGCGAATTCCGAAGTAAGGAGGCCGCATGCAACTCATCATCACAGCGGAAGGGCAAGTCCGCTGCATTTACGCGGAAGCCATTGATCTGGCCGCCCTCGGTCGACTGCGCATCTCGCGGGGCTCGTTCGTCGAACCGAATGCGGCTGGTCAATGGATCGTGGATCTGTCCCCCGTCCAGGGACCGCGGCTGGGGCCGTTCGCTCAACGGAGTGCGGCCCTGCAGTCAGAAATCGACTGGCTGGAACAGCACTGGCTCTCTCCCAGCTCTTGAACATGTAATTTTCCCACACTGTGCCCCGGTCTTGCAGAGTTGCTTCTGCAGGGCCGGGGCTTTTTTTATTGAACCCTTGTTTTTAGGAGACATTAGATGAAACAGTCAGACCTGAATCGGGCCGTCGCCCTGGCCACCGGCGAGACAATCGCCACCGTTAAACGCCTGGGCTTCCTACTGGCAGAGCCCCATGAAACCGTTGATCCGGATTCAGAAACGTCGGGACCGCTGGTCATCGACTGGGACGAACTGGAAAACCAGCGAATGGCTCCACAGACAGAGGGATTGAATCATGTACCGTCATGGGTGTGATTCCGATCTCAAGGGATTTCACTGTCTCAGTCAGGCAGATGCTCCCTTCCACTCAAATCGACTGCAGATGCTCCGTAGTGGGCGGCAACGGGGACGACGCGTCGTTAAAAGTCAACGTCGAAAAAGGCGTCGCAAACGAAAGTCGCTTGGATAAAGCATTACTTCTTTTTATTACATCTCCAAATCAATTCCAGAAAGGAATGCTATGAAAGTTTTACTGATTAATAACGACGGTGGCGGATTCGCAGACTACATCGAAGTCGCCACAGGTACCACGGTCTCTCAACTGTTCGAACAACGCATGGCGGATGCGAACGCCTCGGACTACTTGATCCGGGTCAATCGTCAGCCGTGCCCTCCCGATCAGACGTTAGAAGACGGGGACCGGATTTCGATCACTCCGACTAAAATCGAAGGGGCGAAAAGCTAGCCGTCCCTATCAGTAATGTTTTGTCTAAGACAGGCTGCCGGGATCACGGTCCCGGCAGCCTGTTTTCTATTAGTGGGAGTAAACGAACTATGAAACAAAGCCTCGAAAAGGTCTGGCGGATGGCCAGTCTCATTGAGAAACAACTCAGCTCACTGGGAAGTGAGATAAACACAGGGCTACCAGAATCAGCCTGGTTAAGCTGTCTGCGGTTGATCCGCATGCGACAACAGGCACAGGAACGAGGTTGGTTTCGTGCGTCCTCAAAGCTGGAGCGGGGACTGTCAGCAGAGGTGTTTCAGCTGACGCGGCAACTGGTAACGTTGCAGCAGGAACTGGAGTCAGTCACTGCTGAAAAACCTCTCCCTGCGATACGCACTATCTACGAAGACCTGCTGGCCCTGGAAGAGGAGTTTTGTGAATCTAACATCAATCTCAAGGCTAAGTCGATTTCGGTGGTCACAGAGCCAATTGTGCTGGAAGGCGTTTATCTGGGAGCGTTTGAGATACGGCTGGAGTTTACAGACCTGAATTCAGACGCTCCCTTTCAGTACCAGGTATTTGCTCAAGATCCGCAGTCACCGATCACCGATGACGCTGTCACGCATCCGCATGTGCAGTCTGATATCGTCTGTGAAGGGGACGCCCGTGTGCCTATTAAACGTTCCCTAGAACAGGGGCGACTGCTGGACTTTTTCGTGCTGGTGTCGCGCTTGTTGCACACCTACAACCCGGAAAGCCCCTATGTCGCCCTCAGCGACTGGCACAGTGCAGAATGCAGTGATTGTGCGGATGTCGTGACCACAGATGAGCAGACTCACTGCACCAGTTGCGAAAACCGCTTGTGTCGGCAATGTGCCAATCGCTGTACCGACTGTAGTTCCTCATTTTGCCACGACTGTTCGACCCGCTGTGAAATCTGCCGTGATGACTGTTGTGAATCCTGCCTGAAAGAGTGTGGACTTTGTGGTTCCAGCTGTTGTTCAAATTGCCTCGATATTGAAGAAAGGTGCCCGATCTGTGAAACACAGGAAGACGAAGAAACGTACGAACCGGACCAGGAAACCACATCGCCGGAGACGGTCCCCCCTGCCGGCACTCCGCTTTAGCCCAAACGCCTGGGCCAAACTGCTGTTCCTACGTGATTATGGTGATACTGAAGTTGGCGGATTTGGAATCGCAGCCTCGACGGATTTGCTGCTGGTCCAGGACCTGCAACTCGTGAAACAGACCTGCTCACTGGTCCATGTTGCCTTCGATAATGAAGCGGTGGCGAATTTCTTTGATGATCAGGTCGATGCAGGACTCCGCCCGGAGCAGTTTGGTCGAATCTGGATCCATACTCACCCGGGTGCCTGTCCAGAGCCCAGCCCGACTGATGAAGCGACCTTTGAACGTGTCTTTGGTCGATCTGACTGGGCCGTGATGTTCATCCTGGCGCGGCAGGGGCGATCCTATGCGCGATTGCGGATGAATACCGGTCCCACGATTGACTGTGAGATCTCAGTCAGGCGGGATTATTCAGAGCCCTTTCCCGGTTGTGAACCCGAAAACTGGGAAGGGGAATATTTAACGAACGTGCATCCCGAACAACGCCAACCCAGCAGGCCGTTATCGGCGTTCGACGATTTTGACTGGGATGCGGACTGGTTTTTCGATGAACCTGATTTGGAAGGAGATTTATTGTGACAAATACAACGATAGATCGTTTTCAGAGACAGAGTGGACTGGTCCCTACAGAGAGACTATCTCAGATTTCGGTGACTGTCATCGGTGTGGGAGCCATCGGACGACAGGTGGCCCTGCAGCTGGCGGCGATCGGGACACCGCGGATTCAGCTTGTTGATTTTGATACGGTCGAATTGACCAATATCACGACGCAGGTATATCGGAGACAGGATCTGGGATCAGCTAAAGTCGAAGCAACGGCCAGGGCAATCCAGGAACTCGATGATTCGATTCAGGTGGAGACAGTTTCGGATCGGTTTCGTGCCTCCATAAGTACAGGAGAGGCTGTCTTCTGCTGTGTGGATTCGATCTCTGCCCGAGCAGCGATTTGGCGATCAATTAGCAGAAAATGTGCGTTCTGGACAGATGGCAGAATGCTGGGAGAAACGATCCGAGTGCTGACTGCCACAAAGGACTCAGGAATAAATCAGTATTCAGAGACACTCTTTCCTCAACCCCAGGCACAAATTGGAAGTTGTACCTCACGCAGTACTGTGTATGCAGCCAGCATTGCAGCAGGATTCATGGTGCATCAGTTTTGTCGCTGGCTGCGTGGGATATCCATAGATCACGATATGTCTCTAAATCTATTGGCAGGCGAAACTGTAGTTAGCTGACCACTTGCGATTCTATATTATCCATCGTTGTTAAAAAGATATACCAATAACAGGCAGGCCACCTTAGCTGGTGGCCTGCTTCCATTTTTTTAGCTATCAGGATATTTTAATCATCATGGAGCGCCCAATGAGACCAGTATGACTACCAGTTCTATAGAGCTTGTTGTCTGACCTTGTGCCCAACTCTGTACCAGTTAGAATGTTAGAGAGCCAAGGTAAAATCATCCCTGGCGCGCCAGGGATGATTTTTTCGCGAACTCCACTGGGGTCTGATTTCCCAAGGAGCTGTGCGGGCGGGTTTTCGATATAGTCCAGCCGCCACTGGTCAACTTGTTCCTGAGCGTCTGCCAGGCTTAGAAACCAATGCCGGTTTAAACATTCCTGGCAAACCCGCCCGCTGAACGATTCAATATACGCATTATCGGTCGGTTTTCCCAGCCGACTGAAATCCAGAGTCACTTTGTTGAAGTAAGCCCACCAGTCCAGACTCTTTCAAATGAACTCGGGACCGTTATCCACACGGATTGACTGAGGACAGCCTCGAGCCTCTTTAACGCGATCCAGAGCTGCCCCCACATCATCTCCAGTCAGCCGTGTTCCTACCAGTATGGCCAGACTCTCACGACTAAAGTTATCGACTAACGCACACGAATGGTAGCCAGTTCGCGCAGTCGCATCGGCAGCTCGGCCCGTTCATCATGAACACTCTGGTAACGGTGACTGGCTCGCGGAAAGCCGAGCACCTGGCAGGCACGCCGCTCACTGACTTCATAGCAAACCTGAAGTTCCTGCACCAGAGTACGACGACGAGCGGGCCTCACAGCTTTTTTTTGAGAACGTCTTGAAGCATGCTCTTATCCAGGCTCAGGTCAGCCACCAGTTGTTTGAGCTTCCGGTTTTCCTCTTCCAACTGCTTCAGTCTACGGACTTCAGCGACGCCCAGACCGGCGTATTTCTTCTTCCAGCGATAAAAGGTCTGTTCGGTGATCCCCATCTTCCTAACGATCTCCGCCACCGCAGTACCGGACTCATGCTGCCGCAAAGAAAATGCAATCTGCTCTTCCGAATATCGTTTCCGTTTCATGCTGTCTGATTCTCCTACGAAAAATACAAGATAACAAAATTTCTCGCATTTCGCATGGATCAGGAATCGGGGGGAAGGTCATTATTTGTGGGGGCACGTCAAGTCTGACTGGCATAAATTTGTATATTTTACTTGTGAGTGTCAATACAATTGAATATACTGATCATCTAACCTGTTGGATGCTGTTCATGATGTTTATATAGATACTAGTTAAAATTGATTTAATGTTCGGCAAAAGGACTGAAATGTACAGGATCTTGTTTCTAGTTTTAGTTCTGACAAGTATTGCATTATTTACAATTGCTGTATCGAAAGATATCAAGACTATCGATCATACAGGGTCGAGTATACATGTAGATAAACATTTCAATACCTTCACAACACCATCTGTGCTGGTCGGCGAAAAAGATACATTAAAACATGAATTTGTAGTGGCTAACACATATGACCAGATAGCACACATATCATCTGTGCAAAAATCCTGTTCATGCACCAGTGCTAAAATCGCAAAGAAAAAGTTAAGTCCGGGCGAACGAACTCGATTGATAATGGAAGTAGATTTGCGAGGGCGAAGTGGACTTTTCGGTACGACGTGCAAATTAATTCACGACCAGGGTAAGCCTTGGAACTTTCTACTTCAGGCACATATTTATAACCATGTTGAATTCGTTCCCAACTTCTTTGAATTGGGAGAAGTCCAACCGGGAATAAAAATTGAGAAAAATATTATTGTTCTAACAAATAGCCGTAGTAGTGATCCACCCATACCAGAATTATCTTGTAATCAGAATTGGGTAAGTTTTGAGATGGGAAAAAGCACAGTACATAAGCTTAACGGTGGTGAGATTGTCCAACGAAAAACGCCTCTACGCATCAGCCTGATACCTCCTCATATTTCTGGTGCAGGGTTTGTTGAGATCACAACCGATCTGGCAAGTACCCGTGCAAGAGAATCTAAACTCTCAGTTCACTTTCACGTTGAGGAAATCTATGACGTTAAGCCTCAGCGGATTTTCTTTGGAAGGATTAGTGAGAAAGAGATCCCCATAGAGCAAAGGTTAACCATTCGTAGACGAGATGGTGCCCCTTTTAAAATTAAAAGCATTGTTTGCGAACTGAGCGATATTCATCATTCATGTTCGACAACAGGAACAACGAAAGTAGAACACGAACTGGTAATATCGCTGGATCATACGAAGCTTGAGAGCTTTCTCTATGGAGGGCTTTTTATCGAAACAAATGATACTCTTATTCCCAATATCGAGATTCCAATCGCTGTGTCGAAGTAATCCAGATAAAAATCATTATCAAACGTTCGAAAGGAAGAGAATTATGAATCGTTTTTTTGTACTCACAGTACTACTTGTATTTACTGGTCTGAACGGTTTCTTTATAACCCAATCGATTGCAGCTTTCGGAGATTGTAACGATGCTCTCAATGAAGCAAACGCTAGCTGCACTGGAGTAGTTGATTGTAGCGACGGACAATGTTTTTTAATCAATACTTCTTGTACTGGCGGGTATACATGTAACCCTGATCCGTGCACTGCCGCCAAATCGGACAAAATAAAAAAATTTGGCGCATGTGAAAACACCTACTGGGACTATGGATGTTTTCATTGTTCATTTTATTACTGTGCTGAAGTGATTAAATATCAATCCGAGGATTCCTTTGGTGAATGTCAGTTTGCTCGTTGCAGGGGACTACTGGGTCAAAGTAATGCATGCGTGCCTTCTTCGCCTTAACGCCAGGAAAATAGATCTTTTTCGGTCATCAGCGCCCCAGATTTATTCAAATTCTCTTTTCTAAACTTACTGTGTTTCATGTTTGTATTTTAATTGATTGAGGATACAAAAAAGCCAATGTACCTTATTCTTTCACCATGAATCTGAAAAATGGTTCAAGTTCATTTGAGAAACGAAAGAGCTTGATGATTTCTTTCAATTTTAAAAATGGTACTTTAGTTATACTGCTAATTCTGATCACATCGGCAGCGACTAATGGAGTCAATGACGACATACTGGGAGTCCTTGCCGTTGGTTATACTCGAAATCGAGAGTCTTTTCCCGTTTTCGATTGTCGATTTGAATGGAGAGATGCTAAAGCGGCAACAATTGAAGATGCCTTGGCAGGCAAATTTATCAGTGAAGCCAAGCCCCTTCAGGGGCACTGGCTTGTTGATGAGGAAAATGTAAGATATGAACTGATGTGTACACCTGAAATGAGGAAAGAAGCTGAGGATGCAACTGAAAATCCGCAGATAACAGAACAAAATGAGAAGTTTGAAATACCAATCCCCTGCGCAGATAATCTGTATTTGCGAAATAAATCCTATCTACTTTCATATGGCCCTCTCACATTGGCGGCCAATCTATTTGGTCCCAGCGATCCTAGAACTTCTGGAGTCCGAATTACTCCTTTCAATCCGGACATAATGGGAACAGAAGAGCGTTCCAGCCCAGACCGCTTTCTAAGAGCGTGTTTGAGTGGTCGATTTGTCGGCCATTTTGATGGAACAGAAAAAATTAACGGCGTTGATGTCCTGGCAGTGACTATCGGAGAAAGGCCAGGCCCAGATGGAAAACTGGTGGGACATAAGTATGGCTTTGATCCAGACCGCGGACACCTTCCGGTTTATATTTCTGACAGAAGTCCCCAGTCAGGCAAGTTATTATATGAAGCATATATCACTGAAGCTCGTGAATTTTCGGGAGAACGCTGGTTCCCAACCCGTGTTGTTTTGATCTTAGCTCCTGAATCTGAACCTCCATATCAACTCAAAGAACTTAAGGTCTCGAAACTTGATGTTGATTTAAAGCCATCAATAGATCGATTTAATCTGGAACTTGCATCAGGCACTCAGGTGAATGTCATTGGTCGAACGGAGTGGACTTTTCTTAAAGAAGATGAATCGTTTACGGTAAACGATTTGCCAGCGTTACATCAACGTTGCATCGCGTATGGTCAGGCTTTTTTAGAAAGGGAAAAAAAAGCCAAAGAAGCAGGAAATCAACCAGCAGTTGAACGAACAGCTACAATCAAGTATCTAATTATTGGAAATGGATGTATCCTGGTAATTGTAGCAATACTATTTTTCCTCATGTGGAAGAGAAGACGTAACAAAAACAATGAATAGGAATGGCAAGGGGATCAAAGTTTTTTTTCCCTGTCATGTTGTGTGGTTGAGCATCACTATTTTACTGTTGGTAAATTCTCTGATGCTTGCCTGGAGCGCATGGCTGCATAGTCCCACTGTATTGGAAGTAAGTCAATTACCGGCAGGACTCAGCCATCTTGAATTAGGAAAATTCGATCTCGATCTTGTCAATCCACCGTTGATACGATGCGTAGCTGCGATTCCGGTGTTAGCATTTTCACCCAAAACCGACTGGACCCTTTATAGCACCTATTCACGCAGTCGTGCCGAGCGCTCAGTTGGAATCAAGTTTATTGATGACAACCGGAGTTCTTCATTTCTCCTGTTTACCGTGGGGCGGTGGGCATGCATTCCATTTATTTTTATTGGTGGATACACTTGTTCTATCTGGGCGCGAGATCTTTATGGTAATTCCGCAAGTATTTTTGTAGTCGTGCTCTGGTGCTTTTCTCCTTGGATTCTTGGCCATGGCGCCTTAATGACTACGGATGCACACGCCGCTGCAGTAGGTATTATTGCCGCTTATTTTTATTGGCGCTGGTTGAAGCAACCAGACCTTAACTGGGCTTTACTGGCAGGAATCGCCATAGGATACGCACAATTAGGCAAACATACACTTATAATTTTTTATCCGCTAGGCTTGATACTTTGGTTCGTATATCAAAGCTCAAGTAGAGAAATATTATGTTCGAAACACTGGTTGTCACGTTTAGGTTTGCTGTTTATTATTTTTATTGTTAGCCTATTTGTAATCAATGTGGGGTATGCATTTGACGGTACCTTTAAAAGACTTGGTGACTATCAATTCTATTCCCATACACTAAGCGGGGACACATCCTACTCAATCCCAGAAACCACTGAAGGATCAAACCGCTTTGCCCATTCACTGCTTGGGAAGATTCCCATTCCTCTCCCGCAATGCTACGTACGGGGAGTCGACATTCAAAAATCGGACTTCGAGCGAGGTTTACGATCTTATATGAGGGGAGAATGGAGGTCTTATGGGTGGTGGCATTTTTACCTCTACGCATTGCTCATTAAAACCCCTTTGGGCACGATAATACTGTTTTGTCTGGCAGCTTATTTGAGTCTATTTGTAAGAGGTTATTCTGCAGCATGGCAGCATGAGCTTTTCCTTTTGCTACCACCGGTTGCTATTCTGGGGCTCGTCAGTTCACAGACGGGATTTTCAATTCACTCTAGGTATCTTTTACCAGCATTGCCATTTTTTTTTATTTGGATCAGTAAAACCGCGCGCAGTTTCCAACTACACCATCGTAACTATTCAATCATCACTGGAATAGCTCTCTGCTGCACAGTTCTAAGCAGCCTGTCGATATTTCCTCACAGCCTCTCTTATTTTAATGAACTGACTGGTGGTCCCCGACATGGCTACAAGAATCTGGTTGATAGCAATATAGCTTGGGGACAGGACTTGTTATTTTTGTCACACTGGCTGGAGAAGCATCCTGAAGCATCGCCACTCAAACTGGCGGCTTTTGGACCTGTTGATCCTCGACTCGCTGGAATCAACTTCAGTCTACCTCCGACTGGCCCGGTAGCAAAGAAGTTTTGGAAAGATACCGGGGCTGAAATAGCTGGTCCGCAACCTGGATGGTTTGCGATTGATGTCAATCACTTGGCAGGAAGTTTCGCATTCATTCCTGATGGACAGGGAAGCAGAAAATTGTTGTCGAATGAGGAATGGAATTACAGCTATTTTCGATATTTTGAACCAGTCGCTTTCGCAGGATATTCGATCAATATTTATCACATAACTCTGGATGAGGCGAACGAAGTACGTACTGAACTTGGATTACCTGAGCTCCCTCCTGACCGAATTAAGAATTGAGTGTTATTGATTTTGGCCGTGTCATTACTTGCCACTTAGATAGTTCGGAAACCACTGCTAGTATAAACATTCCTGGCGAACCCTCCTGTTGAAAATTCAATATACGCATTGTCGGTTAGTTTTCCCAGTCGACTGAATTCCAGAGTCACTTTGTTGAAGTAAGCCCACCAGTCCAGACTCTTCGAAATGAACTCAAGGCCGTTATCTACTCGGTGTCCTTCCGGTAAGCGTGCAAAATCTTTCCATTGTGAAATATTTGGCGGGCCACTCAGGAAGCGAGGCCAGCCGCCGACGGGGGCTCAAGTGACCTGCCTCAAAAACCTGTACCAGGTCTTATGAAGGTTGGGTTAGGTAATTTCGCTGTGCAGTTGGAATGAGGGCGCAGCCCGATTGGAAGTGCGCCGGGCATGGCGCAGTGATTGAAGGTGAAAGTCCTTTATGGGACCTATCGGAGGAAACCATGAGCTAAAAGCAGTTGCACGAACCGACAACAGTGGCCGAGGTTACGGGTGCCGGTTTTGCCGTGAGGTCGTGTGAGATGGAAGCTTGTAGCGAACTGCAGCACCGAACGAAAGTGAATCTCCAAGCAGGCCTTCCGGTCTGGGCCAGCGGGCTTCCATCCGTGACGCCCGATATCCGATCGTGGTCGGGGGGTATTGGAGGCGGGAGCGGCGGGACATCACTGTGTCTTACCCCGGGAGATCTCGAACGATCCAGGCAATGCGTCGAAAGACCAACTGACCTGGTAGGCATGGGTGGAGGAAACAACCCCAAGCCGATGTCGATCGAGAAGTCGGATCATCTCGTAGTAGTGACGAAGCCGGGTAATGCTGGTGGAGCGAAGGGGATGACAAGTTGAAAAGTTCTGAATCACGTCAACTGAGATTCGTGTTTGCCGACAACTCGAAAGAGAGCGAGGCTGCCCCGAAAGCGGACGTATCTGCTGGACGGTCATACTTGCTGCATCAAGCGGATCACAATTTGACGAACGAAACAGACGCCCCGATAGAAGATCGCGATGCAAATCAAGATCGTCTGTTGGAACGGGTGGCCTCGCTGTCAAATTTGGCACGAGCGCTACTATTTGTGGCACGTAACAAAGGTGCTGCCGGAGTCGATGGTGTATCGACCGAAGAAGTCGTGGAGGCAGCTCCCGATCTTCTGCCAGAGATTCTCCACGCTCTGATTTCGGGAACGTACATGCCAGGCGATATCCGTCGTGTCTGGATTCCCAAACCTGGCGGAGGTGAGCGTGGACTGGGCATTCCCAATGTCATTGATCGGCTCGTTCAACAGGCGGTCTTGCTTCAGCTCGAACAGATCTTTGAACCAACCTTTCATGATAGCAGTCACGGGTTCCGCCGTTATCGCGGAGCCCAAACCACCATTACCGAAGCTAAAGGCTACTTCAATAAAGGATACGGCATTACAGTCGATATCGACTTGTCGAAGTTCTTTGATCGCGTCCACCATCAACGGCTACTCGGACGAATGTCCCAGCGTGTCGAGGATGGTCGCGTGCTGAAGTTGGTTCATCGGATGCTCAAGGCAAAGGTGGTGATGCCAGATGGAACATGCGTGGTCAGCGAAGAAGGCACTCCGCAAGGCGGCCTACTGTAAGATGAATCTGGAACGGATCTACTGCTTGTGGCGCCGGAAAGAGCTTTAAAAAACGGGAAACAGCGAAATAAAAAATCACTGGGCACAGCAGCGACTCCTAAATGAGAACAGCCCTACCCCCTGCGTGCATCATTTTCTTTCTGGCGATTAAGAATATTCGTGGTTTGCATCGCGCTTGCGATATCCGTCAGGAACAGTGACCATCGTCACCATTCTCATGGATGAAGCGTTGACAAAGGAAAATATTGCAGTGTTGTACGTCTTTAGCTGGAACGCGGAACTCGATCCGCGCTCGATCAAAAACATGCTCAACTTGGGACACCTGCTCTGCAAGTTACCGGCAATAACTCGCTGTGAGCTCTGGGCTACAATCTCTGGATCCGCATACCGGCAACCAGAAAACATGCGCGTCGAGTCGACTATGAATATGAGCGGTGTGAAACCGCCAGTATTTTCATGTTCACGGAACCTTTGTCGGGCTTGCGGGAAGTCCGAGTCCGCGATAAGCGGACCAAAGTAGACTGGGCGATTGAAATGGAGCGGCTGCTGACATTACGTTATCGCTCTGCCAGAAAAGTCATCGTCATCTGCGACACTTTGCACACGCATACCAATGGAGCATTTTATGAGGCCTTTCCAGCTGAGAAGGCGCGTTCGCTGGTCCATCAGATTAAATTTGGCCAGACGCCGAAGCACGGCGGTTAGCTGAACATCGTTGAAAACAAAGTGCGTGCAATGCCCCGGTAGTCTATTACAGGTCGCCGCTTCGAATCCACGCGACTGTTGCGGAGGAAACTTGGTCCTGGTCTAAGAACTCCAACAAAAAGCAGCGGAGAGTGGACTGGCAGTTCAAAGTTCAGGACGCCAGATCGAAATTGAAGTCACTTTATCCCAAAATTAACTCCTGACACAGCACTATAATAAAGAAAAGTGAACTAATGTTGAACTTCGTCCACAGTTCAGTATATACTGGAATTTTGTCCTGACCATGGAATCCACTAATTAATATGTGTGATGAATTGTATTTTTCAAACGTTTTTCAACATTGATTGTGATTATCAATGGCAACTGAATGGTTCTACAAACAGTCTGAAGAAGAGCTGGGGCCATATCTCTTCAGTGACATGGTGGACATGGTGCGTGAAGAGCGTTTATTGCCTGACACCTTAGTGCGTCCCAGCTATATGGATGAGTGGCAACGGGCAGATTCTGTAGTGGGTCTGTTTTATATGGCGCGGAAAGAACCGGAGACCCTGCCCCCCGTTTCTTCTGAAGAAATGGACCCTGATAATGAATATGCTGATGAAAATGATCTAGATGTATTTCTGGCAAATTCAGATGAAACTGAGTCGACTGCTTCTGCTCTTCCGGAACAAAAATCTGAACGCCCGGGTTGGCTGAAACGGCTACTGTCATTGAGAGACAGCAAGATTCCTCCGGTTCCTCTCGCCCCCCAACGTGAGGTTCATGTCAATCTTCACGCTCCTGTTGACGGCAGCACGGAATCAGCGACCAGTTTGGAACAGCTTGAGGACGCGCTCAGCGATTCAGACAATCTAAACGATGATGTTGAAATAGGTGCTTATTCCGAAGAGACCTGGTCATCGACGGTGAACGCAGCTGTCGAGCGCGTCGATGCCCGGGCATCCAAACAGGAACAGACTTCACCTCCCAGACACATACTCCCCACATTCAGCTTTTCCTTTCGGGATCATCCTGCTTTTCGCAAGTTGCTGGTGGGTTGCGTTTTCATCCTCTGTGCGAGTCTGGGGATCTATGGATTTGTCAATTGGATGGGGCAGGGGAAACTCTATTTTCCTTTTATCGGATATACCTCGCCCCTGTTGTTTCTGGCATATGCTGGCTGCTCCTTACTGACGGTTCTTATGCTGGGACCACTGCTGGTCTATATTGCAGCGCCTTATTTGCGTCTCGGGTACCGAGTGGGGGCAGCTTTGGTGACCGCGAATATCACAATATTATTTCTGTTGAACTGGTCGGAAAAACAGAACATGATTTTCCCTTCACGCAGACCGACTGAAACCAAACTGATCTTTCCGCTCCTGGGAGAATGTTCCCCGTTTGCATACTGGATGTACTTTGTAGATTCCGTGGTCATTGTGGCTGTAGTGGCTTACTTTGCCGCCTGGTGGCTGGAGGCGCAAGCTGATGAAATCTAAACCTGGAAATATCGTACGAATCAACCACAGTTCTCTAACAGAGGCGTTTCGCCAGAGAGCAGGTTTTACCCTTGTCGAATTACTGGTTGCGACAGCGATCATCGGGATCTTAATTGCGCTGGCGCTTCCCGCGGTTCAGTCAGCACGCAACTCGGCCAGACAGTTGCAGTGTTTAAATAATATGCGCAATGTAAGTCTGGGACTGCTACAGGCGACAGACAGTGCGAATCGGTTCCCTGCTTGTGGTTATTTCGGAGATGGGACACCGACAGGTGGGGGCTCTTTTCGGAGCTGGGTTGTGGCCATTCTACCTTATATTGATCAGTCCAACCTGTACAATCAATGGGATGTTGACCTGAACTACAAAGACCCCGTTAATGCTCCCCTGGCCCAAACGCATCTCCCTGTCCTGACCTGCCCTGATGATATTACTGAAGTCCCCGGCCAGGGAAATCTGACTTACGTCGTCAGCAGTGGTGTCGGCTTTTCTGCAATGATTGGTGGAATCCATGACTGTCCAGTTGGTCCTTCATCAGGAAAGCTGGATTTGAATGGAAACGGGATTACATGCAACTCATCTACGGAGGGGGATGGAACACCGTCAGATCGGGAAATTTTTTTCCAGATGGGACTGTTTTTCAACGAAACGTGGAAAGGGGTTATTCGGGCCAAGCGTCACCATCAGATGTCTGGGCTTACAGATGGTGCTTCCAATACCATGCTGATTTCTGAGAATATTCGTACGGGGTATGATCCAGCCAGACCTGATTCAGCCAACTGGGCTTCGCCGAATCCCTATCTCACCAGTTTTTATATAGGCAATCCCTGCCTGAATGGCAACTGCGCTTCCGGAAACGTGGATTATAATCGCTCAAATTCAGGTCCAAGCAAGATTAACGCCGGAATCACTCAGCCCGAGGGGAGTGCCCCTTTTCCCAATTCACTGCACGAAGGAGGCGTTAACGTTGGATACTGTGATGGACACATTCAGTTTCTATCAGCAGACATTGACGGAAAAGTATATGCTGCTCTCGCCAGTCCCCAAGGGCAGGCATTAAGTGGTACGCCACTGGAACAATAAGCGTAGTATTTCAGAACTTCAGCTTCTGAATCTATCTAAAATTTAGCAGTAATAATGATCGCTCGAAATCAATTATGTACTCAGATTTAGGGGGGATGGCCTTTGGCACCTCGATCCTGGCCTCGAGGATGCTCTGCGTCATCAGCGGACCGGTGACACTTCTACCGACCGAAGCAGAATACGAATATGCCTGCCGTACCGGATCCAGATAACCAGCTTCTTATCAATCGCAAGGAAGTGGGAACCATCAATCCGAAACAGCCGCCTAGATGCGGCCTCCGCATCCTGTGACAATAGTCAGCTTGTATTCTGCAAATAAGATTGGATTGTTTGATATGCGAGCAAGTGTCTGGTAATGCTGCTCGTACTTTATCTCTCGAGATTGAGTCAATATGAAGGTTTCTAAATCCACCATCGGCTTCATCATGGCATGGATCCTGGTGAATGCAGGATTCTTTACCTTCCTTTCATCGAATCATGATAAAACCAAAACCGAAATCATTTTGGCTCCCGAGATTGTCAACGAATTTGAGTCCCTCCCGACTCCAAATCTGACAGGTATTTCAAAAGATTCTGTTACTCTCAGAGCAAGGCTTTTGAAACCGGAGAGGGTTGAGAAAAGGAAAGCTTATCCCCTGATTGTGTCCCTGCATGGGGCAGGAGAACGAGGAAATGACAATCGACAACAGCTAAAATTTCTACCTCAGCAAATGGCAAAATCTCCTTGCCGAGAGACGTTTCCCTGTTTTGTTCTGGCACCGCAATGCCCGCGCGGCATGAATTGGTCGTCGACTGTAATCCAGGCTGACACTCCCGCCGGCGAAGATAAAATGCTGCTTGATCAGATTCACAAGTTAATTCTGGACATTTGCAGTAAATATCCCATTGATCAACAGAGGATTTACGTCACAGGATATTCGATGGGAGGCTTTGGGACCTGGAGTATGATTGCCCGTTACCCGGAATTGTTTGCTGCAGCCGTACCGATTTGCGGTGGAGGCAATCCGGAAACAGTATCCAGATTCTCAAAGATGGCCATCTGGATTGCTCACGGAGATGCAGATCAGACCATACCGGTAGCTTCTTCAAGAAGGATGGTCAAGGCACTTCAACAGGTGGGCAGTTCACCAGTTTACGTGGAGTTAAGGGGAGTCACTCATGATAGCTGGACACCCACATACAGCGAGCAGTCCGGAATGATGGAATGGTTATTCAAACAAAGAAGATCTCCGGGCAGTTCTCATTGAAAATCTTCTGAACTCTCTATCTCAAATGGTCCCAGATCCCATGCCTGAGAAATACCTTCTATCCAATCTTGCAAATCGAATGTACAACAATAATTAACCATAATTATTGTTGTACATTAGTAAATGTGAATGTAACATGAATATTGGCATGACTGTTATTTTGTACCGAGGAATATGAGTTTATGTTCAATCGAAATAACGTTATTTATCTGATTTTAAGATCTTTTTATTGTTGGATTATTCTTCTCAGTTCTCCTGATTTTGAGACGACCTGCCTGCGAGCAGATACAGGCAGTCAGAAGCCAGAATCCAGGGTAGAGAAAGCGAGAAGTAACCCTGCCACTAAGACGTCGATGTCCCTGGCAAGCATTAAAGATTCTTTTCTTGCTCACGATGCTGATGAGAATGGTCAGTTATCCAGATCAGAATTTCTCAAATCGTTTCCTGAACAGAATCAACCCGTCGCTCAAAGAGACTTTAAGCTATTCAATCGTGATGGTGATCAGGCTCTGTCATTTGAGGAATACCGTACAATTCCAGGTCTCGTTCCTAAACGATTTCGTGGTTCGATCACTCATTCTTTGGCTGCTTATCTTGAAAAACAGACAGACGTCATTAATCAGAACTGGAAGAAGTGGGACACGGATGGAAACGACCGCCTGTCCCCTGAGGAATTCAAGTCAGCGAAACTTGAAGATCAGATCCCAGGCATACCCCAGACCACTCTGAAAGATTGGGACCGGGATGACGATGGAACCGTCAGCCGGGAGGACTGCCGTCATGTACTGGAAGCGGCTTACGGATTGAGACGCCTGAATGGTCAGCCCCTTGAGCTACCGACCGGTCAAGTAGTTTACTGGTGGCATTTCAAGGATCTGGATCGAGACCGGAATGATCAGCTGACTTTTAAGGAATTTCTAGCCTATTACAAACGCTTCGGTGAAGAAGAAACGAAACAACGTTTTAAGAAGGGGGATACCAATCAGGATGAAATTCTATCTCTCAAAGAGTGGGCAGAAATGCCCGGTTTTTTACTCGATCCAATCTCAGAATTTCGCAACTTGGATCGGAATCTCGATGCCCAGGTAGATCCGCAGGAACTGCTGGAGGGGATCGCTCCGTTTCTGCGTCCGCTGGCACAGTTTACCTTTCCGGGTTTTGACCGGGATCAGGATGGAACGCTTTCATTAGATGAGTACCGACTGACGCTGGTGGCGAACCGGGTGGAAAACTGGGATGTCACTTCCCGGGATACGGATCATGACGGTCGCCTGAGCCTGCAGGAAATGGCCTGGATCCCCGGCCTGGAATTGAGTCTGTTGCGTCAGGATTATTTTCAACGGCTGGATCAGAATCAGAACGGCTACCTGGAACTCGAGGAGTTCAAAGTGTCGGTCAACGGTGGAAAAGTCCCCCCCGAGATAGCCTTGAAAGCTGGTTTTTACAGCCGGGACGCCAATCGGGACAGGCAAGTGACCGAAGATGAATTCGTGGCCTCGTTCCCAGAAGAGCAGCAGGCGGGAGCCAGACGCGACTTTCATCTGTTTAACCGTGACGGGAATAAACTCCTCTCGTTTGAAGAGTATCGCACGATCGCCGGTCTGATCCCTGTCGCTTTACGTCAGGGACTGCCGCATCCTCTGCAACCTCTGGTTGAACAGCAGCTGGCTCTGATCGAAAAACACTGGCAGCAGTGGGATCAGGATAGTAACGACAGTTTGTCCCCTGAGGAATTTGAAGGAGCAAAGATTCACGAAACGATTTCCGGATTACCACCTGCAGACATAAAAGCATGGGACCGGAATAACGACGGGCAAATCAGCAAGGATGACTGTCACCGGGTAATCGAAGCCGCTTATGGACTCCGGCGCCTCGATGGCCAGCCTTTGTACCTTCCCTCGGGACGCATCGTATATTGGTGGCATTTTAAAAATCTGGACCGAGATCACAACGAACAACTGACCTTAGAAGAGTTTCAAAGTTACTACCGGAGATATGGAGAAGAGAAAGGGAAGCAAAGGTTTACCGATGGAGACTCTGACCAGAATCAGACGATCTCACTTCAGGAATGGACAGAGATGCCAGGTCTGTTGCTCGACCCAATTTCTGAATTTCAACTAATGGATCGCAACCTGGACACCTTTGTGGATCAGGATGAGCTTGTCGAGCAGACCTCAAAATGGTTAGTCCCATTATCTCGGTATACCTTTCCAGGGTTTGACCTTGATCGTGACGGAAAACTCTCTCTTGACGAATATCGTATGACCATGCCGGTCAATAAGTTGGAGAACTGGGCAGTTACTTCACGTGATTCGGATTTTGATGGGCGTTTGAGCCTGAATGAGATGGCCTGGACTCCCGGACTGGAGTTAAGCCTCTTAAGACATGAGTACTTTCGACGCCTTGACCTCAACCAGAATGATTTTCTCGAACTAAATGAATATCAGTTTTCCATCGACAGTAGTCGGGTACCCGTGGAGATTGTACTACAGGTTGCTTTTGCTTCCAGAGATACTGACCAGGATGGCCGGTTAAATGAAACGGAGTATTTGGCAGCCTTTCCCCAAGAGAAGCAGGCAGAAGCAAAACGTGATTTCCAGCTGTTTAATCTGGACGGTGATGATCAATTATCTGCTCAGGAATTTCGAACGATACCCGGTCAGGTTCCATTGGCTTTACGTGGGGCTTTGCCGCATCCACTGACTCCGATGATTGAAAAGCAGATAGCTCTGATTGAAGAAAACTGGGAGCAGTGGGATCAGGATGGGGATGGCAATCTGTCTGCGAAAGAATATCCATCCACAACATTGAGTACACACCTGCCAGGCATCGAATCTCTTGAGCTGCGCGAGTGGGATCATAATTCGGACGGTACCATTGACCTGGAAGAATGTCGAGGGGTGATAACAGCCGCCTATGGATTGCGACGTCTGGATGGCCAGCCTCTTCAGCTTCCCTCGGGGCTTGTTGTCTACTGGTGGCATTTCAAAGATCTGGACCGCGATCACAGTGATGGCTTATCCCTGGCAGAGTTTCAGACCTATTACAACCGATTTGGTGAAGAGGATGCAAAAACGCGTTTTCAGAAAGGGGATACGAATCAGGATGAAATACTCTCACTTAAAGAGTGGGCAGAGATGCCCGGTTTTTTACTCGATCCCGTTTCAGAATTTCGTAAATATGATACCAGCTATGATGGGAGACTCAGTCAGCAGGAAATCACCGATGGTGTCGCTCCATTTTTGAAGCCGCTGGTCAAAACCATCTTTCCCGGGTTTGATCTCGATGGGGATGGATTTCTTTCACTTGACGAGTACCGCTTAACCATGGTGGCGAATCGAGTGGAAAATTGGATGCTCAGCGCACGAGATCAGGATCATGACGGAAAGTTAAGCCTGTCCGAACTGCCATGGACTCCAGGGCCGGAACTAAGTCTGTTACGTAAGGAGTATTTTGACAGACTGGACCAGAATCGGGATGGTTTTCTTGACCCGAACGAGTTTAACTTTTCCATTGATGCCAGTAAGACTTCCCCAGAGGTGGCACTCAAAGCCGGGTTCCGCAAACGCGATACTGATCAGGACGGATTTTTGACCCCGTCTGAATTTACGGCTGCATTTCCTGCAGATAAACAACTTGAGGCACGACGGGATTTTCAGCTCTTTGATCGGAATGTGGATCAGAAACTGGCACTTGATGAGTACGCTGCAGTACCGGGGATGGCTCCGAGTCAGCTTCGTGGTGCTTTGTCAAATCCACTCAGCGGCCTCGTTGACAGGCTCATGGAGAAGCTTGAACAAAACTGGAGCCAGTGGGATCAGGATCAAGACGGAACGCTTTCTCCCGATGAGTTTCAGTCAGCAAAACCAGGGAGACAGATCCCGGGACTGGCGCTTTCTTCCTGGCAGGACTGGGATCGAGATGCAGATGGTAAAATCAGCAAACATGATTGCCGCTGGCTGTTTGAAGCGGGATATGGATTACGTCGCCTGGACGGTCAACTGCTTCACCTGCCAACAGGGCAAATCGTCTACTGGTGGCATTTCAAGGCTCTGGATCGCGATCACAATGATTCACTGACGCTCAAAGAGTTCATGAATTATTATCAGCGACTGGGGGAAGAGGCGGGCAAAAAGCGTTTTGATCAAGGGGATGCTGACCAGGATGAAAACATTACACTCAAGGAATGGGCGGAGATGCCCGGGCATCTGCTCGATCCGATTGCCGAATTTAGGAAGATGGATCTCAATCTGGATGCGTCCCTGGACGAAACCGAACTGATGGAAGGCATTGCTCCTTTTCTGCGACCACTGGCAAGCTATACTTTTCCGGGGTTTGACCTGAATCAGGATGGAGTGCTTTCTCTCGATGAATATCGAACATCTCTGCCTGCGAATCGGGTTGAAAACTGGATTTCCTATTCCCGGGACACAGACAAAGACGGACGGGTGACACTGACGGAACTAGGCTGGTCTTCAGGCCTGGAATTAAACCTGTTGCGCCAGGAATATTTTGACCGACTGGACGTCAACAAAAATGGCTATCTGGATTTTAACGAATTCAAATTCACTGCAGATATGAGCAAAGTCCCCAAGGCACTCTTCCTGAAACACTGCGACAAAAATCAGGATGGTTCTTTAAACCTTGACGAAGTTCTCAACGCAGAGAAAAACAGCGGCAAAATCAAGCTGGATGGGAGTCCAGAACCGCGCGTCATGCGGATCGAAGAGGCGTTTTATCGAGCAGATGTGAACGGTGACAAACTGATCAGTCTGGTAGAACTGGACACTGAAGCGGGTAATCAGATTCTCGCACCCGATATGTCTTTCAAGACCGGGAACCGCAGCAGTCTCCAGGTGTCAAAAAAGGATGAGGCACCGGAAGGTGAATCAAATATGATGCTTCTCGTTCTGGGGCTGAATGTCGTCCTGGTCCTGGGAGTGATTCTGTTTTTGTTTCGATCTCATTTCAAAAAAGCTTGAACCAGGAGTTCTCCAGATCATATTGCGGACGGAATCAGTTGTAAGCTGGAAAACAGAAAGAGCTCAAGGACTCGCAATGTATAGAGGACAAAACTGCGTTACAAATCAGTATTCACGACGGGGAATCACCAAACGTGAGATCATCGTTGTATCTTGTGTGGCGATCCTGTTGATAGCCATTATTTCGCCTCTTGTGATCTATTCTCGCGAATCATCTCGTCTGCTGCATTGTCAGTCGAATCTGAGACGTCTCGGCACAGGACTCGCGGCATATCAAACCACGTATCAATGTCTGCCTCCTGCTGCGATCTGGAGCACGCAAGCGATGCATTCGCTCTCTCTGAATATGAGTACGCGTCCTGATCTGTTCACGCATGCTAACTGGGCTTTGATGCTGTTGCCTTTTGTGGGGGAGGAACACCTGGCAGAAAAAATGGATTATCGCCAGCCCGTCAGCATCGAACAAAATGCTGCAGTTCGCACGACATTCCTCTCAGTGATGACCTGTCCGGGTGATTCTTTTAATCAGGCTGAGAACCCGCATATTTTTGAACCGACACCAGGACAATCGATCTCTTTTGCGCGAGGGAATTATGCCATCAATGGCGGATCTCATAATATGCGGCTGGTGCCAGGATCAACCACAATTCCGTCAGGAGACGGAGCGCAGTTGAAAATCGACCGGGAAAACAGAGAGTTTCAATACTGGGGAAATGGCGTTGCCGGATTTAATATTTCATTTCGACAGAAAGATTTTGCAAATGGAAGTTCGTCTCTAGTGGTCTTTGATGAAGTGCGTGCTGGGATTCACCCCGTCGACCCACGAGGAGTCTGGGCGTTCGGTCAGATCGGGAGTAGCGTCACGTGGGCACATGGTGTGAACGGAGATGATTATGGCCCCAATAATCAATGGCCGCGATCTGATGATATTCTCGGGTGTGCGCGCCTGCACGATACCGTTGGGACAGAGACTTTAAAAAAAGAAGGAATGCCCTGCGTCTCCTATCTTGATAGTAACACCAACGCTACCGCACGCAGTCTTCACACTGAAGGAGCAAACGTTCTGTTTCTGGATGGCACCAGTCGTTTTTTATCAAATCAAATAGATCCGGGGCTCTGGCATGCAATTCATTCCAGGGAAACCCCTTCAGAATTACTGAGCTCCAATGATTTTGATCACCAGCTTGCCACTGAGAATTTTAACGACGAGGCTGCTTTGAGTGATGAGTCAGAGCAGCATAAAAATCAATCCACAAAAAAAACTACTTCATTGACTAATAGTATTGGAATGCAGTTTGTCCTTGTCCCTGCAGGTACTTTCACCATGGGGATAGCGGACTCAGGGAATAATCATAATCCTCCTCCAGAAACTCCCGCTCACTCAGTCACTATTACAGAAGATTATCTGCTAGGTCAGTATGAAGTGACCCAGGAACAGTATTTACGAATCACGGGTAACAATCCGAGTTATCATCTATCCGAAGATTCCACGGAAGGTGATGCCGGGAAAAAACCTGTTGAACGAGTGACCTGGTATGAAGCACAAGAGTTTTGCAGACAACTCTCGAATCTTTCAACAGAGCAGATGCAGGGGCGCACATATCGGCTACCCACTGAGGCGGAATGGGAATATGCCTGCAAGGCTGGATCAGATGAACCATTTGATTGGGGCAGATACCGAAAGAACTCAGGTGACACTGGTTATGCAGGTGGGATCAGACCGGCACTGCCTGTGACATCCGTCGGCCATTATCCGGCAAATTCAATGGGAATTTATGATATGCGAGGCAATGTCTGGGAATGGTGTTCCGACTGGTTTGATCGCGACTATTATCATCGCTCTCCCCGAGAAAATCCCCGGGGCCCAGCACAGGGATTTATTAAAGTGGTCCGCGGGTCTGACTGGCGCTTTACCGGTGAAACCTGTCGCATCGATTATTCCATGATGCCTCCCTGGAAGGCCAGCCCCTTTGTCGGATTTCGAATAGTTTGTGAATTGCACCAAATACCGGATGAGAACTCGATTCATAATCACGGGAATGTAGCTGATTGAACTAATAAAACGTTCTCAAAAAAAGTAGAACCGCTCAATCTATAGAACGTTATCAAGATTCCTTGCTATGGACTTTCCAGAATCCACTCTCCAAAACACGACTTCCACAAGAGCATATTCGAAACTCTGGTGGCTGATCCCGATCGTGGTATTGACTGTTTTTCTCAGGGGCCAAAACCTGTCAGAGGTAGGCTATCTGTTTGACGAGAGTTTCAGCCTGCAAATGGTCCAGTTCCCCTTTCAGGAAATGATGGAACGGATCCCTGAAGATACCGGCCCACCTATGTTCTATATCATCCTGAAAGCCTGGATAGGGTTATTCGGTAATTCCCTGTTTTCAACACGCATGTTGAGCGTCGCACTGGGAACAATTACGGTATTAGGGGTCTATTTCCTGGCCTATGAGGCGTACCGTAAACGAGGAGATGCCAGTTCAGAAAAACAGGCACGATTCATCGCTATTACCGCAGCTTTACTGGCGGCGCTCTGCCCACTGCATATCACCTGGTCTCAACGTATTCGCATGTATTCTCTGGGGACCACATTGGCTGTACTGTCGAGCTTGTTTCTTTTTCGTGCACTCAAGCGTCCTGAAAGGAGCGCACGTGACTGGGGCTTGTTTACTCTGACAGGAATCTTACTGATTTACACCCACTATTTTGGACTGTTTACGCTGACCGTCGAATTCGGGTTTGCACTTGGATATCTGCTATTGAATTCCACAGAAAAAAAGTGGACACATCGACTAAACCATATATGGCCTCTGGTTCTTTCTGCCTTCGCAATCTGGTTTGTCTGGTCTCCCTGGATTCCACAATTTTTGTACCAGCGATCACATGTAAATCAGACTTTCTGGAGTAGTCCCCTTACGTGGGATCGCTTTGGTTCACAAATCGCCCTGCTGTTCGATTTGAATTTATGGTTGAGCAATTCGCCACAGAAAGGTTTACTTGCTGCAGAAATCTGCTTTGTCTTCCTGGTGATCCTGGTCATGGGACGTCGTCCGGCTGATATTTATATTGCGCTAGCAGCAAGTGTCCCCATTTTGATTGTTGTCATCATTTCAAAAATATCTCGCAGTGTATTTGCATATCGCTATTTGCAATTCGCACATATTTTTATGTTAATTGCCATAGCTGTTCTGCTCTCTCGTCTCCCAGTGAAACCTCTCCGGTTGAGTATGACTGTTCTCGTCATATCAGGTATGGGATTCCTCGCCTGGAAGCATTATGAAGTCAGGCAAAAACATGCTGTTTTACCTGGTATGGAAACGGCAATTGCCCGTTTTGAACAGTCTCGGGGGGCGGATGAAAAATTGATCTGTTGTAACCCCATGTTATTTACTTCTGCTGATGCATATTCCCGAAACAGGCACACAATTTTTGTAGATGGTTCGCCGGACAGGTATCCCTTTTTTCAGGGGACAGCGGTCATTCGAGAAAATGAATATCTTGCACCCGCTGAATATCTTGGTGAGAACAGTAACGCATTCTGGACTCTGGATGCTCAACGCTGGTTCAATGGTACCTGGGAAGTTCATGTACCGACTGGCTGGAGAAAGGCAGGGGAAATGCATTTTCCTGAATTTTATGCAGATCTCATTTTGCGGTTATATGTTCGTGAAGATAAACCGCAGGCTCAGCAAACGCCACTTCTCCAATAAGGGAAGCGGGACGCTGATGTTAAGAACGACACCAAATTTAGTAGTTTGAAGTAAAAGAATAAGTGCAGCGGAGTATAAATATTAAAACATTCGAACTACTTCTGACAGGTAAATTCCTTATCCGGGAAAGAATCAGGTGTGGGAAAAATTAATGCAATCAGAGCTAACTTCCAATACTGATAGAACAAAATACAGACTAACTCCTGCGGTCGGGATGTTACTGGTTGTTCTATTGATTGCTATGATTTTCAGAGTGCATCGAATTTCAGACATGAGTTTCTGGTTTGATGAAAGCTTCTGTCTCAAAATGGCAGAGTTCCCCATTTCCGATTTGTGGGTCCATGCAAAGGAAGATCCGCATCCACCATTATTTTACTTCATCCTGAAGTACTGGATGATGCTGTTTGGCTCATCGACCTTGGCCACCAGGCTGGCCAGTTTCATCCCGGGTATCTTGTCCATCATTGGGATTTTTCTGGTAGTAAAAGAAGCATATCGCGACCCACAAACAGGAAACTGTAGCTCCTCCGTGAATTCGGCTGCCGTCGTAGCCGCTGCTCTGGTCGCGTTAAGCCCACTCCACATATTATGGTCATATCAGGTGCGGATGTACGCGGCAGGTACTGCTCTGGCTGCTTTTTCAAGCTGGTTTCTGCTCAAGGTCCTGCGACGAGAACCCTCACGCAAACGTGACTGGTATTTTTTCACAATGACGGCGATCGCCCTGGTTTACACACATAATTTCGGGCTGTTCGTAGTCACAGCGCAATATCTCTTTGCAGCCGGTTATCTGTTGCTACATCACCGTGCTGCGAGTTTGTTACAAGCGGGCTCCCGACTGATGCCGCTTTTGATCTCAGCGACAGGCACTCTTCTCGCCTGGCTGCCCTGGCTGCCTTCGTTTCTCCATCAGAGACAACTTGTTGTCGAGGGTTTCTGGACGAAACCATTCAGTTGGCAGACAGCGGGAGCGACGCTCTTTGATATGTTTGGCTTTGATCAGGCAATGGATATGACCCCGGTCATTGGTCTGATTGCAGGTCAGATCATGGTATTGATTCTATTGTTGCTGGCATTCGGGCGTCGTCCGGGGGACTATTTTCTAGCTCTGATAGCCGGTTTCCCGTTTGTAGCTGGAATTCTCGTGTCCATCTTTTCACGAAATATCTTCAATGATCGCTATTTCATGTTCAATCAGATCTTTCTTTTTGCTGCGCTGGCTGTATTAATCAGTCGTATCAGCTTGAAACCGATTCAATTCTGCCTGTATGGAATCTGCATCGCAGGGACCGGTTTTCTGGCTTATGAACAATGGCTCAATCGTGAAGCAGATTTCAAACTGCCTGCCATTCAGGGCGCCATGGCGAGTATTGAAGAACGGCGGAAACCAGGGGAACTGCTTCTGGTGTGTGATCCTGCGATTTATGTATCTGTGATCGCCCATGCCAGAGAACGCGGAGATATTTTCACATTTCATCCGGGTGAAGACTATCCCTTTACACACGGAGCTGCTGCCATGCGGGAAGATGAATATTTACGATCACAGGAAATTGCTCAACGGAGGGATCCCTGGATCTGGGCTTTTGATGCTGACTCTTATCGTTGGAGAGTTCCGGTTCCGCCTGGTTACCGATTGGTGGGGGAAAATTCGTTTCCTGGTTTCCGAGCGAAATATGCAGTAAGACTCTATTCACGAGCAACCGAAGTGACTGCAAAACCAAACTCAAATTGAACTACAATACCACACTGGAATCGACTCGTAACACTAACTCAGGGATCTATCAGTCTTGTTTGCAGCCAGTCCATAGATTTGATCCTTCGATGTTTTCGGGCTTAGATTTAGAGTCGGGTTTCAATGCTGCTACAACTACATTCTGTCCGGAACTCCAAAAGCCCGAAATACACAGGCAGATACCTCATTTCGCGGAATTACTGTATTTATGGAGAAGCTCACCCCACGATCAAAATGATTGGATCGGGTATTTTGCAGGGAGTCTGCAAGAAACTCCTGAAGATCTTTTCCCTGAGGAATTCGAAATTGAAGCGTTACTCGAAAAAAACGAAATCCTCTCCGGATCCAGAATCAACTCCAATTTAGGGATAGCCTCTCAGTCCGAATCAACGCATCCCGGCATCAACTCATATATTTTGAGTATGTTTGCTGATCTGCAGGAAGAGATTCCGGGAGATTATTTTGAATTGAAAAAAAGCTTCACTGCTGAAACCTTGATTATGCGGAAAGCAACATTTTATCAGTTCATGGTATGGGTCTACCGGTTTATCGAGTTCAGCTTCGAGAAAATGAAATCAGCGGAATTTCTGATCCAGAATCCAGAAAAAGGGATAGAGGCTGTTGTAAACAGCTTATTTATCATCTGGTATCTGAAAAAGAATTGCACAATTTATGATCTAACATCCAGAACGAGTTACGTGGGGGGGAGATATGAAACCCAGACATCTCAGATTCAGGTTTCGTTGGGATGTGTCAGTTACAACAGACAGGCAGATCAGAACCTGCTGGAAGCGTCACGTACAGGCAGAATTGCCAGTGGTAGATTTGTGGAGGAACTTGAACATAAATTTGCTGTAAAACTGAATGTGAAACACGCAATTGCAGTTTGTAATGGCACGTTAGCAGATGCAGTTGCCTTATCCGCCATCGCATTAAAAACAGGGCTCAACAATGTCATTGTGCCATCCCTGACATTCATCGCACAGGCTAATGCTATAAGGCATGCGGGCCTGAATCCCATATTTCTAGATGTAGGAACTGATGGATTAATGGAGGATGTCGTGAACCTGGCAGAACGTAACCCGGCCATTCTCTACCCAGTCCATCTGATGGGGAAGGTCTGTCGTTGGGTGAGCCAGCTCCAGGGAACTCTGCCTGTGCTGGAAGACGCATGCGAAGCTTTAGGAAGTCAGGTTGATGGGAGATACGCAGGTACGATGGGAATGGCAGGAACTTTTTCCATGTATGTGTCTCATTCCTTTACCTCTGGAGAAGGAGGAAGGATTGCTACTAATGATGATGAAATCGCAGAACTTTGCAGATCAATCCGTGCACATGGACGCATGGGAGACAATGTAAATGAACGTTTTTGCTTTCCCCGATTGGGCTTTAATGCAAAAATGTCAAACATCCAGGCTGCATACGCAACTGCGCATATTGATGATTTTGATGAAATAATTGATAGCCGGAAGCAGGTCGTCAAGCAGCTGGCAGACCGCTTGGGAGACGATTTTGGAGTTGCAACAAACGATATTGTCGCTCATGGCTTTCCGATAAGATACCCTGACCAAAAGTCACGCGATCATGCTTTGGAGGAGATCAGTAAATCTGGTGTTGAGTGTCGCCCCCTGTTTTCCAATATTGCTCGAGAACATTTTGGCACAAAGTCAGATTTCCCGAATGCGGAAGCGATTTCATCGCAATATCTATATGTGCCTTGCCATCAGCGAATCGGCGAAAAAGATATCGAACGTATTTGCGGTTCTGTTTTGAGTTCACGCAATCTTTAGCTCAAGGACATTGACTGTTTACTTATCTGTTATCAATTATCGAGCAATAAATAAGGAACTTCCATCTGACAGAGAAAGAGAAAAAGTTTGACCTTCAGGCCCTGAAACCGACTGATATAAAAACCACCAAAATGCTAATTCCAGTAGAAACACCACTAAGGTATTGTCCCCGTTCTCTGAAGAGAGCATAGTATAAACCTTTATTGCATTATATTTACACAAGTGGCTGTTATCATATCTCTTACAGCGATTGGCAGATTGGTCTGGGTTGATAGTAATAATTAATTAATAGCATCCAGATCTACAAAACAGATCGAAACGTCAGTGTTTCCTGCAGATCCAGGTCGATCAGTTCCCGCACTCGCCGGCTGGCACAATCGCGTTTCTGGTCAATCAGCTGACTCGCGTATTGATGCCAGTCTTCTTCACGGTGGGGGCAGGTAAATCGATCATGCAGATGCCCAAGGCCGCCGACAGCTTCAGCAAAGCAGGTCGCTCCGTAACAGTTGCGGACAAAGTCGCATAAGGGGGGCTGACTCATTACGTTCACAGGTGAAGAGAAGAGAGAAGATCGCGTAACCTGGCCACAACGAATGGGGGAGCGGACTGTAACACTTTCTGTAATTGAGAATGCCAGTACGAATATTCGTTTTTTATAAACTGGGAATAATTACCTTTTAGAATACGCCTGAGCAAAATAGGGTTTTCGCCTGCAGCAGCAGCCATAATACCGAAAGCAACCAATTCTCTCCGACGTACTTCAGTCATCTCTTCTTCTAACGCAGTGTCAATATACGCGTAAGGGATAATGGTATCTAATATGCCTCGATTCCGAGCCTGATGTTCTCCCAGAAAATCGCTGAATTCACGGAATGCTTTAGTCTCCATCTGAGAAAGAACCCTTCGATACCATTTTGGTGACTGAAGTAGTTGAATCACTCTCTGAGAAGGCAACGACTCGCTATATGTTATATTGTGAAGTAAGCTAGTTAGAATCTGTTGATTATTTGTATCAAGTTCAAGGATCTCATTTAAGGATTCGGTAACATCCTGCTTTGTTTTTGTATTTTTCAGTGCGTCAATAACTGATTGTAGAGTATTTCTTGCCTGATTGTCTGTGAGTTGTTTTAAGACGCGCCGGGATATTTCTTTTACAGGTTCGTCATATATCCATATACGTGGTTTATGAGGATTTTCTACTGAATCAAATCGAAGACAACCTACGGAGAGTACTACAGCAAGTTGTAGTTGATGTGTACCTGATAATTCCACAGTCCCAAGAGACTCAACTTTTTTGAGAGACAAGGCTAATGCGTATGTCCATGGGGCCGGATGATGTAACACTACGTGGCGTGTTCGCGAAGATTCTCGACAAGGACGAGCAACTTCCCACATAAGTTCACTTGTTACGGCCAATTGTTTAATGTCTTTGAGTAACTCTGCTATCATTTCTTCAGTTTCACAGTAATCAGCGATAACATTTGTTACTTCCGAAGCCGCCCAAAAAGATTGACACAATAATTGATCATTTGTAAGGAGAGGTGTATTTAGCTCACATTGACGTAAAAAATGTTGTGTAAGAAATCCATGTATCAACCATAGTTTTGTCAACACATTTTCTTCTTCATGTTCTCTTGCTACGTCAAGAATTTGGCCGAATTGTGACCAAAATTCTGTTTTTTTATCGTTAGGAATCAATTCAGGATTTTCAGCAAAAGCTCTACAGGCATGATATCTCCGAAATGTTATTCGATGTTGATTAGCCCATTTCCATACATCGGCCCATACCTGCGTCTCTTTAGTAGTGTCGCACCATCGTCTAAGTAGACTTCCTAAGGACAGATCTTCAATCAGCGGAAGATGTCCAAATTGAGCATCGTATGCATCTAGCGTGTGCTCTATTGAGTCTTCATTTATTAAAAGATTGAGTATGTTTAAACATTCATTGATTGGTAAACCTTCACCATGAATTGAGCTGAGATGACGTGTGTCCGGACGAACTATATTATTCCAGTATTGATCTACGTCATCCATAAAGGAAGCTTGTAAGCACTGACGGAGTGCACCAATCTTTAGTTTAAAATCGGTGTCTAAACATTCGTAAATTTCACATGCTGCAGGAAACCACTGCATAAAGTCATCGGAACTTGCGTTCGTTCGATTCTGATCGATTGTCTTAAGAGTGAGTGGCGAAAGTGGACAATTATTTGAATGGTCCAGAAATGAAAGCACTGATTTTCGTATCTGAGATGAAGGGGAAAAAACTAATGGAGTGACATCTCCTGCAGTACCTTTAGATTTTCCTGCAATAACTTGATGTCCCCAAAAAACGTAAGGCCCTTTTTCCATAATTCGATGACTGACGTGCCCCCACGAATGACACCAGTCACAAGACTCAGTGTTCTTTTGTGTCAATGGCTGTTCTGCTCGCCTGTTGGAGCGGAGCGGAAGCAGGCGAGCAGAACAGCTTCGCTTCCGGTACCGGGGCTCTGTAGCCCAGTGAACTGTGCGGCCTGATGGAGTTGTAATCTCTTCTCCAGCGTTCGATCAGCACTTTGGCTTCCCATAACGTATCGAAGATTTCACCGTTGAGCAATTCATCTCTCAGTTTTCCGTTGAAGGATTCGATGTAACCATTCTCCCAGGGACTGCCTGGTTCAATGAACAAGGTTTTCACTTCAACCCTGCGAAGCCAGTCTCGAACCCGCTCTGCCGTGAACTCGGGACCATTATCACTGCGAATATGGTCCGGGACTCCACGACGCACAAACAGGTCACTGAGGCGTTCCAGTACACTTTCGCTGTTCAATCTCCTTTCCACATCAATACACAGGCACTCCCTGGTATATTCATCAAGCACAGTCAGCATCCGGAAGGCCCGGCCGTCGTGAGTCCGGCAATGCACAAAATCGTAGCTCCAGACATGATCCTGATGCCGGGGACGTAAACGGACACAGGAACCATCATTGAACCACAGTCGGCGACGTTTCGGCTGTTTTTGTGGGACTTTCAGGCCTTCCTGTCGCCAGAGCCGTTCCACTCGCTTGTGATTCACCTTCCAGCCTCGCTGTCGCAACAGTTCTGTCACACGACGGTAACCATAACGACCGTACTGGCTCGCCAGATCAATGATCTCCCGAACCAGCCGGGGTTCATCTGAGGGAACCACAGGCTGCCTCCGTTGCGTGGAACGGGATTGTCCCAGGACACGACAGGCCCGGCGTTCCGAGACCTGATCATGTCCCAGGGAATCTCTTACGAAATTCACCGCCTTACTCCGTTTCGACGGGCTCAGTAGTTTCCCGAGGCGGCTTCCCGCAGAATGGCTTTATCCAGCTCCGACTCCGCCAGCAGTTTTTTGAGCCGGGCATTTTCCTTTTCCAACTCTTTCAGACGTTTGGCCTGATCCATCCGCAAACCGCCATATTCACGACGCCACTTGTAGTATGTCTGCTGGTGAATTCCCAGTTTCTTGCACATCAGGGGAATCGTCATCCCCTGAGCGAGATGGACCTCCGCTTCCCGGAGTTTTGAAATGATCTGTTCGGATGAATGACGTTTGGTGGGCATGTTGCCTCCTCCTCAATTGGGCCAGAATCCTGATTAGTATATCAAGTTCTGGACGCGGTTAAGGGGGCCAGGTCACTATCCAGAAACTTTCAGTCACAACAACCCACCATAGGATGTCGGACACGATCTTCTAAAAGTCCGGACGAGTAACGGATGCCGGTGAAAGAATACATCGACTAGGCTGTCAGGCTGTCGTTGTATCACTGCGTTATTCGGATGACTCCTGAAAATCAGGAACGGAGTTGAGTTATCCTGTATATCCTGGCTGGTTTCCGATTCCCCGTCTCCAGCCTTAAGCCTTTGAGCTTATAGGAACTGCTCAACATCCTCTCCTGCCGTCGATCTCACTGTCTGGTGACGATGCGGCGATGCTGACTGAATCTGTCTGCACATCTGGGTAACCCCTCACTTTCCCGCTTCAACTCTGAAGATGAAACAAGCCAGATTCAACAGACATGATGACCAGGGCGAACAGGAGAATCTCATCGCTGGTATTGTCCCAGAACGTACATGAGTCATCAGGGGCAGGTAGCTGACAAAACTTCAGAACCATAAAAAAGTGACAAAACACCACAGGTCTCATTCCAAAAGGAGGTGCCAATGGCAGAACGTGAGAAAGTAAATAAGGAAATGCAACCCAGCTACAGTAAGTGTAGTCAGGGGTATAGTGGGGCAACTTCCAGGGAGCGGTTGACGCAAATCTCTCATCTGGTAGCTGATGGCGACTTCAGTCCTCTCAGTAAACTTCCCCCCAAACAACTTCAAATCGTAATTCAGTTAGTTCGTGACAAACGACGCAAAAAAATGCTGCAGTTGCTGGCAAGAGTGATTTTTGAAGATTTGAAAAACAGCTGGTAGCCACTTTTATTTTAGGGCCTTAAGACGATGCCTGCCTGCCAGATTCAAACTTAAATCACTTTGAAAAAACCTGATGCGCACATGCCTACTGTGTGTCTGACGCGGTTCAGATCAGCGCCGAAACAGGTGCTGTAAATATCATCGGTATTTGAATTTAAGGCATATGCCAGGCGATTCTGTGCCGGAACGTCCAATAAAACAGGAGTGTTTCAATGCTAAAAACAAAATTTGGCAGAAACCCAAACCCGCGGGTAGTCATTTATGCTCGAATGTCGAGCAGCAGGCAAAATCCAAGAAGCCCGGAGCAACAGATCGATACGATCACGGACACACTTAAACGTTTGGGGCTGAACTGGCAGGTAGTCGCCGTGTATCGGGACGATGCCATCTCGGGTCGTTACTTTCGTAAGCGACCAGGATTTCAAAAGATGCTTCGGGAGCTAAAGTCAGGCGTTCTACGGGCTGATTATGTTCTTGTTGATACCTTCGAACGACTGTCTCGCTCTGAAAACAACGCTGAGATTCGTCGTATGTTGCTCAAGGCAGGTACGCTTGTCTTAACAGCAGATAGTCAATTTGCAGATCCGAATAGCGTGTCAGGACGCGCTTTGTCATTCATGGAGGCTTATCGTGCGTCTGAAGAATGTCGAACTAAAGCACATAATGTCTTACGCGGTAAAAAAGACGCCATTCGAGAAGGGAAATGGCCCGGTAGTTCTCCACCATTCGGATTCTATCTGAAGAATGTTATGGTGATCCGACATGGAGTTGAAGAATTGGATCACCGGATTCTGGTACCGATCCCGGAGTTGAAGTGGATCGTCGAGTTTATTTTTACCTTATCTGCACAGGAAAACTTTGGTCCCGTCCGCATCTGTAAAAAACTCAATAGCCATCCGGATATTCCGAGTCATCTGAAACCTTTCACGGAAGCCACAGTCGCCAGCATACTTCGCAATGAACTGTATTATGGTGAAATGGTCTGGGGTAAAAACTGTACAGGGATTGAGGATGACGTAAGAGTCAAGCAGAGCATTCCAGAGGAAGAATGGGTAGTAAACTCGGAGTTCTGCGAACCCATCATTTCCAAGGAATTATGGCAGCAATCGATGCAGATGATTGAGTCACGTCGCCGAAGAGTGACGGCCCCAGATCCGGATGCCGATCATTCTGGGCTCCGCCCCCGCGGAGTGGCGCTGAAGTACCCACTATCTGGACTGGTCGTCTGCTCTTCCTGCGGACGAGCCATGGTTTCATCGGCCAGTTCTGCTTATACGACCAAGGCCGGTGAGGTTCGTAGTTATGCTTCCTACGGTTGTCCAGGTTATCGTTCTGGAGCGTGCGACAATGATCGTCGGGTTCCCGAGTCCTGGTTGCGCGAAACCGTAATTCAACTCGTGAAGGACAGGCTGTTCCCTCAATAAAACCTGCAGTTATTTTTTCTTGAAAGGGGTGACGGTAAATCACCGTCACCCCCTCTAAAATCGAAAGTGAAAGGACTCGACTGATGAATCATAAATCGAAATTGATTGAATCAGCTGAATTTAATGAGTTAGTGAAATTAATTCAGAGGCAGTTCGAACAGGACTGCCCTGAGTTGTCTGTGAAAATCAGTAACCTGCAGTCTGAGTTGAAGCAGCTTGAACGACTGCGACAAGGATGGCAACGTTCTCTGGGAAATCCCGATCTGGCTCCCGAAACCCGATCTGCATTGGAGCAGGATATCGCCGATGCGGTTAAACAAGGATACGAGATCGAGAACAGGATTTCTGAACTGGAATCAGCAAGTTCGAAAACTCAAGAAGCATTAGATCCAGTAGCGATAGTAGAGAGGCTGGATAGTCTCGCTAAATTGCTGGAAGGTGATCATGCATCAGCGATGAACGTCGCTTTATCGCAACACATTGAAGGAATTTACTGTGATGATAACGGTGAAGTTGTTGTTCGCATGTGCCGGCTTGGTGCGCTGGCGAATCCGGAGGAGATGCTTCAGCTTCTCGCTAGACCAGATGTTGACGTTTCTGACAGTCAGGAGTCTGGAACTGAGGCGATCAGGAATAAGGGACGACGACGTACCAGGCGTAATCTGGGCGATCATTTTGAAGACGACGATGTCGCAGACTTCGCGAACGACTTTGCCATCGACCGCCACCGTTATTCACAACTGGGAGACGAATGGTTTACAGAAGACGTCTTTCACATACCGGATCGCCCTCCCTGCTGGTCAGCCGCACATGCACGTGAAGTCGCGGAATACAGGCTGGAGAATAAAGCTTCCATGGAAGAAACTGTGGATCATTTCAAGAAGACAATGCCTACTATTCGTAAAGCATTAAAGTATGCGAAAGAGCATCATGGTATTGATGCGTTAGGTAAAGCCATCAGCCAGCCTTCCCGTCGGTATTGGGCAAAAGACCATGCACTTCAGGTGGCACAATTCTTCAGGCGTCCAGGGGCCAGTGTGAAGAAAGCGGAGGCAGTTTTCGGTAAATCACAACCAACACTGGCAAAAGCCAAACGCCTGGCAGTTGAAATCGAGAAATCGAAGGAAACGACTTCGAGTCCTGACTAATTTTTTACTGCCGCTATGCTTTGCTGCTCTTCGGTAAGATGCTTCCTGTGTGACCAGCTGATGGTATTGTTAACTGTCAGCTGGTCGCCCTGCCTGCGTCAGAGAGGCCTGCTGCATCAGTGGGATTACTCAAGTAGAGATCTTCAAGGTTGGGTCTGGTTAGGTCATAGTAATGAATTCCGCATGGTATTAGGCTGGTCTTCAGACCAGCCAGCTAGACTTTTTTTTAACGGGTATGATGAAAATCAAGTCGCACTGTCAGCAAATAAGTCGTTGCCTGAGTCCGTAGAACCGGGTGTAATAAATGGTACCGGGTCACGGGACGAGGTGCGATCTGTTTTCCCAATCTATGGTATGAGTGGGTCATTCACCTCGGGGGCTGGCCGATGATAGCTATGGGTCTCGAACCCGTTTTTTTAACTGGCCACCCCGCGGCCCACCCGG